>JADGNT010000334.1 GCA_017883345.1 Candidatus Solibacter sp.
GACTTGCTCCGCGGCCTTGCGGAAGAACGCCCAATCTTTCTTCTCTTCGTGGACCATCTCCGTGGAGACGGCCTTGAAGGTGTCCTTGATTTCGGCGGCGAGCAGTGCGCCGTGCTGGAATCCGATCTCGGCGGGCTTGCCCTCCAGGTGCACCTGGATCCATCCATTGCGCTCGCCGGAGCGCCCAGCTTTCCGGAGGCGCGGGTCGGTCCGCGGTTCGCGCGAAACCAGCGTGAACCCCAGGGCGAATAGAAGAACAACGGAAAAAACGGCCGTACGTCGCATCCCGCTATTATAGTGAGGAAGCATGGACGATACCACCCAACTCAGAAAGTTAACCGCCCACGTGAAGGCCGCCGGTTGAGCCAGCAAGCTGAGTCCAAAGTTGTTGGACAGGGTTCTCGGTTCCGTGCCCCGTTGGGCCGATGAGAATGTGCTGGTAGGGTTTGACACTGCCGACGATGGCGGCGTGTACAAGCTGACGGCGGAGCTTGCCCTGGTGCAGACCGTGGATTTCTTCACGCCGATTGTGGATGACCCTTACACCTACGGGGCCATTGCCGCGGCCAACGCGCTGAGCGACGTCTATGCGATGGGCGGGCGCCCCATCTCCGCGCTCACCATTCTGGCCTGGCCGCCCAAGCAAGATCCGCGGGATCTGGAAGAAATCCTGAAGGGCGGAGCGGAGAAGATGCACGAGGCCGGCTGCACCATTCTCGGTGGGCACTCTGTGGCGGATGACGAGATCAAGTTCGGCTACGCCGTGACCGGCACCGTTCACCCCGCGCGCATCCTGGCCAACTCCGGTGCGCGTCCGGGTGACGCGCTGGTCTTCACCAAGCGCATCGGCACCGGCGTCGTCTCTACCGCACTGAAGCGCGGCATCGCCCGGGAGGCGGACGTGGCCGCGTCGATTGCTTCCATGCTGACGCTGAATCGCGCGGCCTGCGAGGAAATGCTGCGCTACGAGGTCCACGGCTGCACCGATGTCACCGGCTTCGGCCTGATCGGCCACGCGCGTGAAATGGCGCTGGCCAGCCAGGTGACCTTGGAGATCGCGGTCGATCGGTTGCAGTTTCTGCCCGGCGCGGTGGAGTACGCGCGCGCCGGCGCCGTGCCCGGCGGCCTCCACAACAATCGCGAATTCGCCTCCTGCGCGGTGGAGGTGCAGCGCGAGTTGCCGCCTGAAATCGAAGCCCTGCTCTACGATCCGCAAACCTCCGGCGGCTTGCTGATCTCGCTCGCCGAGAGCGACGCCGCGAAAATCACCGGCGGCTACCGCATCGGCCGCGTGCTGCCGCGCGCGGAGAAAGCCATCCGGATCGTATAATGCCGCGAGACTGTCACAACCCCATCATCGTCGCGCTCGACGTGGAGAGCGCCACCCGCGCCCGCGCCCTGGTCGCCAGAATCGGCCCGCGCGTCAACTTCTACAAGGTCGGCCTGGAACTGTATACCGCCGCCGGCAGGGAGATTGTCGAGCAATTGCTCGGGGAAGGGAAGCAGGTCTTTCTCGATTTGAAGATGTACGACATTCCGGAAACCGTGGCGCGCGCGGTGTCGCAAGTGGCGCTAACCGGCGTACGTTTTCTGACGGTGCACGCGGTGATGTCGGTGATGCGCGCCGCCGTGGCGGCGCGCGCGGGCAGCCGGTTGCAGATTTTGGGCGTCACCGTACTGACCAGTTTCGGACCCGAGGACATGGACGATCTGGGCTACGACGGCACGGTGGCGAGCCTGGTGGAACGCCGTGCGCGCAAGGCGGTGGAGATGGGCGTCGATGGAATCGTCGCGTCGCCCCTGGAGGCTGCGGCGGTGCGGTGCATGGTTGGACCGAATACGGTCATCGTGACGCCAGGAGTGCGTTCGGCCGGCGTGGACGCGGGCGATCAAAAGCGCGTGGCCACGCCCGCCCAGGCGATTCGCGACGGCGCCGACTACCTGGTAATCGGCCGCCAGATCACGCGCGCCGCCGACCCCGCCGCGGAAGTAGACCGCATTCTGATGGAGCTTGCGGGATAGGTTGCGTGACTCCGGGTTCGCTTGGAGTTTGAGGGATGCTTCTTGACGCGGAGGCGCGGAGGCGCGGAGAAAGACGCGGAGAAAACCAAAAGCAAGGTCAACGGAAGGCGCGAGATGCGCCCTTTCCCGGGGCGGTGCGCGGAGCGAGCGGAGATCGCGGAGAAAAACTCCTGAATGCCATGTCCGAGCTGCGAAGCGGATGCACAAGGCGGAGCCTTATGCCACGGCCAGCTTGTAGGCTTGGCGGATCTCCTGGAGCTGGCGGGCGTGGGATTCGGCGTGGCCTGTGTAGCCTTCGAGCAGGGTGCGCAGAGTCATGGGGCCATTCTCGGAGTGGTTGCCGCTGCGCTCCCAGGCGGCGGGCGGGAGTTCCTTCAGCAGTTCGTAGTTTTCGGTCCGAATGCGCCGGAAGGTCTCAAGCGATTGCTCGGTCCGGCGGCGCGCGTAGTCCAGGTTCTTCGTCCAGGCATCCTGGTCGTAGGCGATCAGGGTGGGGTTGTCCTCGGCAATCACCTGCCGCAAGCGGTGCGCGCCCACCAGTTCGGCATCGGCCAGATGCGCGGCGATCTGCCGGATGCTCCACTTTCCGGGAGCGGTGACGAAGTCTTCCTCAACGCCAGAGACGCCGGCGAGGACGGTGGCGAGCGCTTCCGGGCCGTGGCGGAATCGTTCCAATAAGGCTGGCATGTCAGACATGATTTGGTGACCTCACGGATGAGAGAATTATACCGCCGCCGCGGCCCGCGCCCGGCCGCGCTCCAATCCCATACAATGGTTTCCATATGAAACTCAGACTGGCGGTTTCGGTGGCAGTGCTGGCGGCGGTGGTTCTCGGACAGCAGCCGCCACGGCGGGAGCGGCCGGTGCGCCTGGCATCGCGCGGCACACGCGGCGCGGTAGCGGGGGGCACGGAGTACGCCACGGAAGCCGGCATGCGCATGTATTACAGCGGCGGCAACGCGGTGGATGCCGGGGTGGCCACCATGCTGGCGGCAGCCGTGGTGGAGTTTTCGCATTTCGGACTGGGCGGCGAAGCGCCCATCCTGGTGCGCACCAAAGACGGCAAGGTGCACGCCATCGCGGGCGTGGGCACGATGCCCAAACTGGCCACGGCGCAGTTCTTTCGCGACCATAAAATCACCGACGACGAGATGGTCTCCCCCCCCGAAGCCGGCGGTACGAAGAACTGGGTGCCGGTGGCGGGAATTCTGCCCGCGCTGGTGCCGGGCATGGTGGAGGCGGCGCTGGTGACGCTGCGCGAGTACGGCACGAAATCGTTCGCCGAGACGGTACAGCCGGCCATCGAGCTGGCCGACGGCTTTCCGGTCGACGAATTGCGCGTCACCTCGATCACAAACAGCGTGAAGTATCTGGCGGCGTGGCCGGATAGCAAGCGCACCTTCCTGCCCAACGGCCGCCCCCCGCAGCCTGGCGACATCTTCCGCCAGGTGGATCTGGCGCGCACCCTGCGCGCCATGGCGGACGCCGAGAAGCGCGCGGGAGCGAGCGGCGCCAATCGCAATAAGGCCATCGACGCGGTGCGCGATTTCTTTTATCGCGGCGAGATCGCGCACCGCATCGACGCGTTCTCCAAGGCCCACAACGGCCTGATCCGCTACGAAGACATGGCCGCCTTCCGCGTGGAACCCGAGGACGCGGTCTCGGGCACGTTCAAGGGATACACGGTTTACAAGCCGGGCTTCTGGAGCCAGGGGCCGAGCATGATCGAAGCCCTGAACATTCTGGAAGGCTACGACGTGCAGGGGTTGAAGCTCAACTCGGCGGAGTATATTCACACCCTGGTGGAGGCGCTCAAACTGGCCTACGCCGACCGCGACACGTATTACGGCGACCCCAAGTTCAACCAGATTCCCACCGAGACGCTGCTCAGCAAGGAGTATGCGGCCGAGCGGCGCAAGCTGATCACCGAGCAGGCGTCGCTGGAGTTCCGCCCGGGGAAGATCGGCGACAAGCCGATGCAGCATCCGTTTTACGCCGACATCCAGCGCTACAAGATCCCCGACGCCCTGATGGCCAAGGACACGACCTGCGTGGACGCCATCGACAAAGACGGCGTGGCGTTTTCGGCGACGCCTTCGGGGGCGTGGATGCCCACCTACCTGGCCGGCGACACCGGCGTTCCCTTAACGCAACGCGCGCAGAGCTTCCTGCTGGTGCCCGGCCACCCCAACGAGTTGGGCCCCGGCAAACGCCCGCGGGTGACGCTCAGCCCGACCATAGTCACGGCTCCGGACCATACCGTGATCGCCCTCTCCACGCCCGGCGGCGACAACCAGGATCAATCGTTGATGCAAGTGCTGTTCCACTCGATCTTCTTCGGCATGAACGCCCAATTCGCGGTGGAATCGGGGCGCTTCCAGACGGAGCACCTGGTATCGAGCTTCGACAATCACGCCATGAGCCCCGGCACCCTGCTGCTGGACGAGCGCACGGCTCCGGCGGTAGTGGCCGAACTGCAGCGCCGCAAACACATTGTGGACATACGCACGCGTTACGCCAGCGGGGCGGCGCCGGTGATGATCCGCTTCTGGCCCTCGGGATTGATCGAGGCGGGCGCCGACCCGTACTACTTCCGGGCTGCGCAGTCGTGGTAGGTCCGCTCTTCGAAGAACCGGACGCGTTCCCGCGCGACCACCTGGCGGACCGGCTGCGCCAGTTGGCGGCGCGGAACATCTGGATCGGCGGCAGTTCCTGGAAGTACGAGGGCTGGCTGGGGCAGGTCTACCGCCGCGAACGCTACCTGACGCGCGGGCGCTTCTCCAAGAAGCTCTTCGAGGCCGAGTGCCTGCGCGAATACAGCGAGGTCTTCCCCACGGTCTGCGGCGATTTCGCCTTCTACCAGTTCCCCACCCCGGAATTCTGGAGCAAGCTATTCGGCCAGGCTCCGGACCACTTCCGCTTCGCCTTCAAAGTGCCGGAACAGATTACCTGCAAGGTGTTCCCCGCGCACGCGCGGTACGGCGCGCAGGCGGGCCGCGAGAATGAGGCTTTCCTGGACGCGCACGTTTTTGAGGAGATGTTCGTGCGCCCGCTCTTGCCGCACCGGCGGAAGACGGCGCTCTTGATCTTCGAGTTCGGCGCCTTCGGACGGCGCAGCTTTAACGATGTGAGCGAGTTTGTGGATCGCCTGGACCCGTTCCTGGCGCAACTGCCGCCCGAATTCCGCTACGCGGTGGAGATCCGCAATCCCGGCTTTCTGGAGAAGGACTACTTCTCGTGCCTGCGCGCTCACAATGTGGCGCACGTTTACAATGCGTGGTCGA
This sequence comes from Candidatus Solibacter sp., assembly GCA_017883345.1. Lineage (GTDB taxonomy): Bacteria > Acidobacteriota > Terriglobia > Bryobacterales > Bryobacteraceae > Solibacter. The sequence continues at coordinate 5,307 of JADGNT010000334.1, forward strand.
AGATGCCGGAGTTGCGCCAGCAGATGGCGATTGCCGATTCGGCGACGGCGGATTTCCAGGTCTGCCGCGCGCTCTTGCGGCACGGCCGCGCGTACCAGGAAGCCGTGGATACCTTCGCGCCCTATCGCGAGGTGCGGGATCCCAATCCCGAGGCGCGCGAGTCGATGCGCGTGCTGATCGGGCGCGCGCGGGAGAACCGGCAGTTCCTGTTTCTGTTCGTCAACAATCGTCTGGAAGGCAACGCGCCGTCGACCATCCTTTCGCTGGTGGAGTAGGGCGCGCGCGCTGTAAACGGCGGAGCGAAACGGCGCCTGGAGCGTGATATACTCGAAGTTTCACGCCACCCTTACGGGCCTGTAGCTCAGTTGGTTAGAGCGCTACCTTGACACGGTAGAGGTCTGCAGTTCGAGTCTGCACAGGCCCACCATGAAATCAATAACTTACAGCGAATCGCCCCAAAAGCCCGTAGCACTTGCGTAACACTTCGGGAAGAATTTCATTGGATTGAGCCCCCGGCCGGCATCGCCGTGAGAGCTGCGGCCTTGGTGGTCTTCAGCCTGTCCAGAATTCGCGCCACGTGGTCACGCTCGCGCGCCTCATCGGTCTGGGTGTAGAGGAAAGTCATGTCCAATGAAGCGTGGCCCGCGGCCTTCTGTGCTTCAAGTGGAGTTGCGCCGACCTCCTGCCTCCAGGTGACATTGAGGCGCCGGAACGTGTGCATTCCGAAACCCTCGAAGTAGATGCCCGCGGC
>JADGNT010000335.1 GCA_017883345.1 Candidatus Solibacter sp.
CATTTTGCCGGAAATTCGCTGCCAGTCCTGTCTGTCCCCGGGTTCGGAGCCCACTCCCCGCGGTGGTTTTTCGACTCTGTTGGGATGGGCGTTCCGCCCGCGAAACTTCATGAAAAACGCCGGAAGCCTCAGGAGATTCCCCGATGTGCGGGGTGGTTTTTCGCCCCTGTCCCCGGTTGGCCGCGAAACCTGCGACAATACGCTACGGTTCGCCGCAATTTGAGGACGCTCACGATGCACAACCTTTCGATTCTATTCGCGCTGGCTGCCGTCACCCTGGCCGCAGCGGACTTTCCCCAGGCCGAAATCTCTAACGGATCCGTCCGCGCCAAACTCTACCTGCCCGACGCGCAGCAGGGCTACTATCGCGCCACCCGCTTCGATTGGTCGGGCCAGATATCGAGCCTCGAATTCCAGGGCCACAACTACTTCGGCCAGTGGTTCGACCGCTACGACCCCAAACTCCACGACTCCATCCTGGGTCCGGTGGAAGAGTTTCTCACCAACGGCATGGGCCTCGGCTACAACGACGTCAAAACCGGCGAGAGCTTCGTCAAGATCGGCGTCGGCGCGGTGCGCAAGCCGGAGGAGCGAGCCTTCCAACAATTCAAGACGTACGAGATTACGGATCCCGGTAAGTGGACCGTCAACCAGTTCCCCGACCGCGTCGAATTCACCCAGGAATTGCGCGACACGGCGGGCTACTCGTACCTCTATAAGAAGATCGTCCGCCTGACCAAGGGTAAGCCGCAACTGGTGCTCGAGCACAGCCTCAAAAACACCGGGAGCAAGGTCATCGAAACCAGCGTCTACGAACACAATTTCTACGTGATCGACGGCAAACCCGCCGGGCCCGATTTCACCGTCAAGTTCCCCTTCGCCGTGCGCGCCACGGGCGATCTCAAGGGGCTCGCCGAAGCCCGCGGCAATCAGTTCACTTACCTCAAGGAATTGCAGAAAGGCCAGTCGGTATACACCGCGCTCGAAGGCCCCGGCACTACGCCGAAGGACTACGACATCCGCGTGGAGAACGTCGCGGCGCACGCCGGCGTCCGCCAGACCTCGGACCGCCCGTTGGCGAAACTGGTCTTCTGGTCCATCCGCACCACCGTCTGTCCCGAAGCCTATATCGACATGCGCATCGAACCCGGCAAGGAATTCACCTGGCGCATCGCTTACGACTTTTACACTCTTCCCGAATCGGGGGCCAAATAACCATGAGACTGATTTCGAAACTGCTCCTTTGCGCGGCGGCACTCGCCTGTATGCTGCCCAGCGGGTTCGCGCAGCCCGCCAAGACCGCCAAAGGCGAGTACATCGCCTATGTCGGCACTTACACGCGACCCAACAAGAGCAAGGGGATTTACGCGTGGCGCTTCCAACCGGCCACCGGCAAACTTACCGCGATCGGCCTCGTCGGCGAAACCGTCAGCCCTTCGTTTCTGGCGATTCACCCGAACCGCAAGTTCCTCTACGCGGTCAACGAAATCTCTAACTTCGAAGGCAAGCGGGCGGGCAGCGTCAGCGCCTTCGCCATGGATACTAAGACCGGCCAGTTGAAGTTACTGAACACGGTCACTTCGCGCGGCGACGGTCCCTGCCATCTGGCCCTCGACCCCTCTGGCCTTTGGCTGTTCGCCGCCAACTATGGCGGCGGCAGCGTCGCCGAATACCCCGTGCACGACGATGGCACGCTGGGCGAAGCCTCCGCCTTCGTGCAGCACGCGGGTTCCAGCGTGAATCGCCAGCGCCAGGCGGGGCCGCACGCGCACGAGACGGTGCTCTCGCCGGACGGCAAGACGGTCTTCGTCCCCGACCTCGGGCTGGATCAGATTCTCTCCTACAAAGTCGGCGGTCTCGCGCCGAACGATCCGCCGTTCACCAAGGTCGCTCCGGGCTCCGGTCCGCGCCACCTGGCCTTCACCCCGAACGGCCGCTACGCGTATGTCATGACAGAGATGACGGCGAGCGTGGTCGCCTTCCGCTATGAGGGCGGCAAGTTCGAGGAGTTACAGACCGTCCCCACCGCCGAGCTTGCGGCTAACATCAGCGGCGCCGAAATCGCCGTGCATCCCAACGGCAAGTTCGTCTACAGTTCCACGCGCGGAGCGAACACCATCGCCGTCTTCGCCATCGATGCCGCCAAGGGCACACTGACGCCGGTGGAGCGCACCCCGTCGGGCGGCAAGACGCCGCGCAACTTCGCCATCGACCCCACGGGCGCCTATCTGTTCGCCGCCCACCAGGATTCCGATAACGTGGTGGTCTTCCGTATCGACGCCAAGACAGGCAAACTGACTCCTTCCGGCGATATCCTGGAAGCCTTCGCCGCTGTCTGCGTCACCTTCGTCCCGGCGCAGTAAGGTGGCGTAACAGAGCGAATGTGGGACGGGCCGTCTTCTTGGCGACTTAGGGCCAACGCAAGAATTACCTCACATTGGCCGACTTGGCAGATGTGGCGCACGCACTCCTGCGTGCAGCGTCGGCACTCTTGCCGACGCCGGCTGGCCCAGGGCGCAGAGGCGTCGAGTGCAGACTCGACGCGGCACGCAGGAGTGCGTGCGCCACGGGGCGCGCGGAGGGAGCGGGTTTGGCCTCGGCGCGGCCGCGCGTCAGGGCGCCGAATCGCTCCAGCGCCCGGGGATAGGGGCACGGCAGGCCGGGCAGTTCCCCGCCCCGTCCAACTGGTTAGAGACTATGCGGTAGCCGCGGCGCTCGACCAGGAGGCGCCGGCACTGGGGGCATCGGGTGTTCTCGAGGTCGCCCACTTGGCCCGGCAGGTTGCCGGCATAGACGTAACGCAGGCCTGCCTGGCGGCCGATGTGGGCGGCGCGGATGAGGGTCGCGGCCGGTGTTGCCGGCGGCCCCTCCATTTGGTACGCCGGGTGGAATGCGCTCACGTGCCAGGGAATGTCGCGGGAGATCCCGGCGAGATAGCCGGCGATGCGCTGGAGTTCCTCATCCGCGTCGTTGAAGCCGGGCACGATCAGGGTCACCACTTCGAGCCAGAAGCCCATTTCGTGGATGCGGCGCAGGCTATCGAGAATGGGCTGCATCCGGCCGCCCAACTGGCGGTAATGGCGGTCGTCCCAACACTTCAGATCGACTTTGTATAAGTCCACCCAGGGGCGGAGGTACGCGAGCACCTGGGGCGTGGCATTGCCATTCGAAACAAAGCCGGTCATCAATCCGGCGGCCTTGGCATGGCGGAAGATTTCGACCGCCCATTCGGCGGTGATCAGCGGTTCGTTGTAGGTGCTGACCACCACGCCCGCGCCATCGCGGAGCGCCATCCGCACCAATTGCCGTGGGGTTGCCGGCTGCCGCGAGGCGACGGCTCGCGGATTGCGGATGGCCTGTGAGGTCACCCAGTTCTGGCAGTAAGCGCAGTGCAGGTCGCAACCCAGCATGCCGAAGCTCAACGCCGCGGCCCCCGGGCGCACGTGGAAGAAGGGCTTCTTCTCGATGGGGTCGCACTGCACCGTCTGCACGTATCCCCAGGGCACATACAGCTTGCCGTCCCGATTGAAGCGGACCTTGCAGACTCCGGCCTGGCCTTCGGATATCGGACAGCAGTGGCCGCAGGCATGGCAGCGGATGCGGCGATCGTCGATCCTGTCCCACAGGTCACCCTGGCGGACGTCGTGCGCGAGGCTTTCCGCGAGGGTGGTCATAGGGGCCGTTCCCGGAAATTCTGGTCACAAAAAACCGATAACTCGCAGTCACCGGTTGCATAGACGCTTTCGGGCACTCCGGCCTTTTGGGCGAGCGCCTGCAAGAACTGTTGGCGTGAGAGATTGTGTGTGGTGGCAACCGTGGGCAGCAGGAGCCCGCGATGGGCGCCCGACCTGAGAAAGGCGCCGTGTTCGCCGGTCCTGAGCTGCCGGGGGTCGGAGATCCGTTTCGGCGGTGTCAGGACATGAATCTCGATCTCCAACTCCTCATCCGGCGAGACGGGCGCAAAACGGCGATCGTCGTATGCGGCGGCGAGCGTGAGTCGCGGGACGCACTCGGCGAGGGCGAGGGGATTGTCAAAACGGCCGGTGCATCCGCGTAAGGTTCCTTGCGCGGACAGCGAGACAAAGGCTCTCCCCCGCTGCAGCAGAGTGGATTCGGCCGGCGTCTGCACGAATCGTAGCGCCCCGGTGCGGCGATAGTGGTCGAGTGTGAAGCGGGCGCCGGCCAGCAGCGCAGCCCGATCGGGAGCGTCGAGTTGGTACGCGGCCGGCGGGAAATAACCCACGGCGCCGTAGCTGACGGAATGCTCGTAGCCGTGCGAGATAGCGCCCGACGTGTCGTAATCGAGGGTCTCCTGAAACGTCTCGCCGGCGAGAGAGCGCAGGGTCTCGAGCAACAAGCGGATGGGTTCCGCTCCGCAGACGGTGGCGCCGGTCCGGCTCAGTTCGTCGCCAAAGAGAGCCGGGTCCAGGCTTCCGGCGGCGGCAAGCACTCCGCTATCCAGGGCTCGCAGTCTCTCCGGGGTAGAGTCGTCGAGCTTAAACGGAAGATACCCAAAATCGCGCCCATAGTGCGTCAAGTCGGAGCTGGCGATGAGGACCGTGCGGGTGTCCATCAGACCGCGCAGGGCCTGCGCGGCGGCGCTCGGTTGGTCGCCGGTGAGAGAGCCGACGTACAGCGGCACGAGCGTAGCGGCCGGAACGAAGGTCTGCAAGAAGGGTATTTGGATCTCGACCGAATGATCGCAGACGGTCTGCTCGGGTACGGAGTGGAACGGCGGTGAGGCGGCGAGTGAATCGGCCGTCTCCCGGTCGACGCGGATGGCCCCGAGCGGCGTTTCGATACGATCGATTTGGGGAACGGCAATGCCCTGGATGGGGTGGCGGTGGGAAAATCCCAGGATCACGATGCGCGTGGCCCCAGTGGCCTGAACGTGGCGGTAGACGGATGCGGCAACCGCGCCGGAGTAAGCCGGCGCGGCGTGGGGAACCAGGAAGGCGAGTCCGCCCTGCCTGACAAACGATCCGGTTCGGTTGACCGAGTTCTCCAGCGTGGCGCCGAGCAGCCGCTTGAGTTCGGCGCCGCCGCTGGGGTACCAGGAACCGGCCAGCGGTGAGTGATGCGCAAGCACGGTGGACATGGGAAATGCCCTCTATGGACGGATTCCGAATGTAGTGTGAACCCTCCCGCACGCGGTTGCAAGCCCCTATCGGGGCTGCGCGGCGGGCGTGGCAATCGGCGCGGTTCCTGGCCGGCCGGTATCACTTCCCGTTTGGGGTGGGGACGCACTGGTTCGTGCGGTCAAAGGAATCTCGGCCACCGATCTTGGAGTCGGCGGCGCGGCAGACGAGTTAGCGCAGCATGGAACGCGCAAAGCGAGCGGTTGTGACGTGGTTTGGGAGGTAAGCGGCCCGTGTTCACCGGATAACATCAGCTTCCACCACCGGACGGGTGGGGGGATCAAGCACGCGCGGTACTCCTGGCGGCTGCGGGCGGGCTGTTTTGGGCGTACCGCGAACGGCCTGGAGCACAAGTGGGTAAAGTGGGTCTGGACCAGCCCTTCGCCGCTTGGTCTGGAGTGTCTGGAGTATAATGTTGGCCGATGGGGACCCAGACTGGAAGTCCCAGCCCTTACGGACGTGTGAAAAAATTGCCAATCTGCGAGATTTCCAGGGGGCAAGCCCTCAAAACAGGATGGGCAGAATTTGTTTGGAGCGATTCGTTCACACGCTCTTGCGCGTTGGGGTGATCGCTGAGAGGGGTTGACCGTGTCCACCCATGTCCAACCAGATCTGTCGAGCGACCCCGCACTGCTGGAGAGCCTCCGGCGGCAGGTGGAGCGGATTGTCGACAGTGAGGCGTTTCGAGGCTCGGAAACTCTTCGGAAACTGCTGGAGTACCTGGCCGGCCGGGTCCTGGAGAATGCCTCCAATTGTATCAAAGCGAAGGAGATCGCGGCTGCCGTATTTGGCCGGGTCAACGACTTCGATCCGCAGAACGATTCCATTGTCCGGGTGCACACGGCCCGGCTACGCGCCAGGCTCGCGGAGTATTACATCTCCGAGGGAGCCGAAGACGATCTGGTGATGACGATC
>JADGNT010000336.1 GCA_017883345.1 Candidatus Solibacter sp.
CCGCACCGCCCGGCTCTGCTTTTGCCACGCCAGGAAATTGACCGGCGCGACGAACAGCTTATAGCGATTTTGCGAGGGGTTTTTCTCCCAAATTACCAGCAGACGCTCCGCATCGCGAAACGGCAATGGCTTGAGCAGCACCGCGTCCACAACGCTGAAAATGGCGGTGGCCGCGCCCATGCCGAGCGCCAGGGTTAACAGTGCAACGGCGGTGAACGCCGGGGCCTTCGCCAACAGCCGCGCCCCATATCGCAGGTCCTGCCAGAAAAAGTGCATGGCCTGTCAGGTTAGCAGAAAGCGTACTGGCAGTGGCTGGACCACCACCGGACCACCACCGGAACCGGTTCAAGCATGACGATTGCCAGCCGCCTGAACAGCCGACTTCAGACGCCCCGGACCCCAGGCGGAAACTCCCACGGCCGCCAGGAGCATCAGGGGCACCCCCGCACTCCAGGGTGCACCGTTCAGCAGCGCCCAATACGGAACTGGTGTGAACAGGGCGATGCGCAACCATCGGCCATAGGTAACCAAAGGCAAGGCCGGCAGGGCCACCAGAAGCAGCGGCAAATCGTAGATCGCCGAGTGGGGCGCAATCAGGATGCTCCCGATGACCGCCAGCGCCACGCCTGTCTCCAGGTTACGACTGCGCCAGATCAAAAAGCCGAATACCACGGCCAGCGCTAAGGCCAACCCGATGGTCCACGGCTGCATACCAAATTGGAACACCGAGGGCCGGGTCGCCACGTTCGCAACGGAGTTGCTGCCCACGCTTCTGGCCACGGTCAACCAACGCACCGGCCAGTCCAACCCGGCCGCCGGCGTGCCCGCGATCAGCAGTCCCAAGGTCCCGAGGGCGGCGCCGGACACCATGCGCCAGCGGCGATGGGCAATCACCGCCAGGGGGACCAGCAGGAACAGATGAGGCTTCGCGGTACACAGCGCCAGCAGTAAGCCGGCTGCCAAGTCGCGGCGCGCCTCAGCCAACCGCAGCGCACCGGCAAGGCAGAGCGCCAGCAGGATCGTGTCCTGCCCCATAATCAGGCACGCGGCCATAGGCAGAAACACGGCGCCCCACAACACGTAATCCCGCGGCAGCAGCCAGATCCACACCAGACCGGCAAAGGCGGTCAGGTTCAACCCGACCCAAATCCAGTAGGCCCACAAGTACGGCAGCCAGCCCAAGGGCGCCATGAGCAATGCCTGCCAGGGGAAACGGTCATGGTAAGCTTCGTCGATGTGAAACCCGAAGATCCGTTCCTGCTCCCGGTACCCGGCCTCGATGCTATACATCTGTTGAGTGCCCACCATCCGCGCTTGAGTGTAACGCGGCAAGAAATCGTTGGTCCCCGCCAAGAACCGGGCGAACCCTATGTGGTGGAAGTAGCCCGCCGTCGCCACGCACAACAGAAGCGTGGCGATGGCAGCGTGAACGGGCGCTGGGATCTTTTTCAGATCGGTCGTATCTTGGTTCCGCATCTTGTGAGTGAACACGCGGGCAGGCCATCATCGTATCATGCCTACCCGTTCAGGCAAACCCAAAGATCGCGGCCGGAACTCATTCACCCGCGTCAGCGGTGCTCATGAGATCGGGTGCGGCGAACGCCGGTTCCAGTTGGCGTGAATCGAAATCCCGCCGTTGACGTTGTGCACGCGAATCTGCGTGCCGCCGCCATTGACCGCGGCCTCCAGACGGTGGCCGGACGGAGCCCTCCAGGCGCGTCCGAAATCGGCATCGATCCCGCCGCTGAGGTTGTGCGCGCTCACGTTGGCCCCGGCGCCCGAGGGCAGCGAAACCTTGATCGGCCCGTTCACGGAACCGAGCGAGATCGGGTGGCCCTTACTGATCCGTTGGAAGCCGGCATCCAGAAAACCGTTCACCGTGGAGAGTTCCACCTGGCCTTCCATTCTCTCGGCCTTGATGCTGCCGTTCACCGAGGATGCCTTCACCGCTCCGGTCATCCCGCTGAGCGAAAGCCCGCCGTTGATCAGCTTCACGTTCTCCAGATTGGCGCCGCGCGGCACCATGATGTGGTACTCCACGCTGGCCGCGTGCCCGGCATCCCCACCCGTATACTGCGTGCGGATGGAAACCATCCCCGACGAGGTGTCCACCACGATCTGGGCATCGTTCAAACACCCGGCATCGCTCGAATGCTTGGTGGCCTCGACCAGCACCTCGTCGCGATCCCAAGCCGTAATCTGGACGTCTCCGTAGAGATTCTGAATCGCCACCCGTCCGTTGGGACCGAGCGAGTAACTGGCGCGAAACTCCGCGCGCGGAGTCCCCGTCGCCGTGGCATTCAAACCGCCGGCCGACAGGGCCAGCAGCATTACACTTGTTCCCCTCAGCATTGCAGTCATCGCGCCCCCCCTCTATGCAGCGCCGGTACGCGCCGAACTAACAACCCGCTCGTATCTTGAGAGACCGCTCCCGACCCGGAGGGTACCCCGGTCGCGGCTCCGATCAGAGCCGCGCGCGTAAGCAAGCGGTTTTCCGCATGCTCAGTTCTTGGCCGATTCGATGTTCTCTTCCACGATCCGGCCATCGAACAGCCGTACCGTGCGGTCCGCGAACTCGGCGTACCGCGGATCATGCGTAACCATACAGATGGTGGACCCGGCGGCGTGCAACTCGCGGAGCAGGCTCATCACTGCCTCGCCGTTGGCCGAATCCAGGTTGCCGGTGGGCTCGTCGGCCAGCAGGATCAGCGGATCGCCGCTCAAGGCGCGAGCCACGGCCACGCGCTGCTGCTGGCCGCCCGAAAGTTGCGACGGGTAATGCTTCATGCGGTGCGACATCCCCACGCGCTCCAGGGCCTCCTGGACGCGCCGCTTGCGCTCCGCCCCCGGCATGCCGCGGTAAGTCAGCGGCAGTTCCACGTTCTCGTACACGGTAAGATCGCCGATCAGGTTGAAGGCCTGGAAGATGAAACCTATTTCGCGGTTGCGGATGCGCGCCCGCTCGCTCAGTTTCAGGCCGGTAACCGGCTTCCCGTTCAGATAGTAAGTGCCGTCCGTCGGCGTATCCAGCAGCCCGAGGATGGCGAGCAGAGTCGACTTTCCGCAGCCGGAAGGACCTGAAATCGACAGGTACTCCCCTTTCTTCACGTCAAAGTGAACGCTCTGCAGGGCGTGAGTCTCCACTTCATCGGTCACAAAAACCTTGCTCACGGCGTCCAGTCGAAGTAGCGGTTGCGAGCCGTTATCCATTGTCATTTACCCCTTTTACGAAAGTCGGGAAACGTTAGTTCAACTTAATTCGGTCGTAACTGTCGTAGGCCGACATATCCGAGAGTATCACCTGGTCTCCCACCTTGAGTCCGTCCTTGATTTCGATGGTATTCACCGAACTGCGGCCCAACACCACCTTCACCTTGTTCGCGTACTTGCCGTCCGCCTCCATCTTGAAGAGCTGAACCGTGCTCTCCTGCTGCCCGAAGACCGGCCGTCCGACAAATACCACATCGTTCAGCCGCTCCAGCTCGATGGTGCCATCCACGCTCAGATCCGGCCGCGCGCCTTGCGGCAAGCCGTCCTTGCCCACCAGCAGCGCCACGTCCACCGTCACCGTCCCGTTTAGAATCGAGGGATCGATGCGGAATACCCGGCCCTCAATCAGACCATTACGCGTGTCGATCACCGCGTGTTGGCCAATTACGACATCTTTTACTTGTGTTTCGGCGATCTTCAGCTCGGCTTTCAGCTTGGAGGCCTGCGCCACCTTGCCCAGCGGCGTCCCGGCGGCCACCTTCTGGCCCACTTCCACCGGCGTGGGAAGCTGCTGCAACATGCCGTCGAAACCGGCCCGCACCTTCAACTGATCCACCTGGCTTTTCTTCAGGTTGAACTGCCCGCGCAACTGATCCACCTTGACCTTGGCGGCCGCCAACTGGGCCTCTTCGGCGGAAGAGTTGATGGAAATTCGCTTCTGTTCCAGTTGCAGGCGGCTGCCCAGTTGCACGGCCCTCACGGCCGAGATTTTGGCGTCCACCTCGCTGAACAGGCCCTCTTTGGCCAGCGCGGCGTCGCGGTCCCCCTGCAGTTTGGCGGTGTTGTAGTCCGCATCCACCTGCGCCACCGTGGCCTGCATGTCCAGATTCAGCTTCTCCAGAGTGACCTTCAAGTTGAGGAAGTCGGCTTCCGCCGCCTTCATGGCGTACTCGGAGTTCAAGAGGTCGGTTTCCAGCTCCGCGCTGGTCAGGATCATGACTATCGAATCCGCTCTTACCGGCGTGCCCGGACGGATCAGGATGCGTTGCACCCTGCCTTCGGTGGTAGCTGGAATCAGCATGGTCTCCTCGGGCACCAGCGTTCCCAGACCGCGGACTTCGCGCGTCATGGGGCCGCGCTTCACCGTGTCCCGCCAAACCACCGACAGATCCACCGACGGCGCCGCCGGCTTCAACCGGCCCACCACCACGCTGATGCCGGCCACCGCCGCTACCAGGACGATCCCGATCGCGATCCGGCGGATCAGCCGCTTCTTGCCGGCGTCTTTGCGTTGTATATCCATTTGGGTTCCCGTGCCCTAAGGGCACGGCGCCTGCCAATCGCCGACTAGCGTAACATATGACGTTTCAGGCGGAAGCACGGATAGGAGGGAATTTGAGGTGTCCGCTTGTGGGACGGAGAGTACCGAAAGTGGGGCAGGCGCTTCCGCCTGCCAACCCCCGGTGCACAAAAGGTTGGCAGGCGGAAGCGCCTGCCCCACTACAACTCTACACTACGGCTGGATGACAATACTGCGCTCGTCCAGCAGGGTGCCAATCTTCACCAGCAGGTTCAGCAGGTTCTTGCGCAGCGCGATCTGATTGGTGACCACGGTGGATTCCGATTGCGCCAGGGCGTTCTGCGCCAGCAGCACGTTCTGCGACAGTTCGGTGCCCAACTCGTACTTCTTGTTCTCGGCATCCAGCGCCTTTTGGGCGAAATCCCGAGCCACTTTGGCCAGCTTCACCGATTCCTTGCTGGATTCCACGTTGGTGATCGCGTTCAGGATGTCCAGCCGGATGGTCTGCTGGGTGGTGCGCACCGTCAGGGTGTCCTGCTTCTTGCGCACGATCGCGTCGGCCATGTCCGCGGAAGCAGCACGGTTCCGGATCGGCAGCGTCAGGCGGAGTCCCAACTGGTACGACGAGAACCCAAAACCGAACATCTGACCCAATGCATCCGTTAATCCGCCGGGAAGCGAGCTCAGCACCGAGGTGGCAACGCCCTCGTTGAACACATTCGTTTTCTGAAAAAATATGCCGCCCCGCCCGTTGACGGTGTAATTGCCGGTCAATGCCAGGTTCGGCAACAGAGCGTTGCGCGACTGCTGGATCGAAAGATCGTCCACGTCCAGGCTTTGCGTTGCCTGCTTCAGGTCCGGGCGATTCTGCATCGCCATTTGGATGGACTGCTCCTTATCGAAATTGATCGATTCCAACGGCATGTCCGCCAAATCGGTGAGCACCAGCGGCAGCTCGCGGATCTGCGGATCGAGGTCGGCGCTGATCTGTTTGCGTAACGCGTCTTCCCGCTGCGTCAGGGTAAACCGGGCCTGCGCTACGAGGACTTCGTTGGTGGCCAACTGCTGCTGCGGATTGTAGATATCCAGCGGCGAAAGCGCCCCCAGCTCCAACTGCTTCTGCGACAGCTTGAGGAACTCCGCCGAGACGTCGCGCGCGCCCTCCGCCACTTTCAGGCTCTCGCGCGCCGAAACCACGTCCCAATAGGCGGACTCGGCGGCCGAAATCAAATTCAGCATTTGCCCCGTCAAGCCGAATTCGCTGATCTTCAGACGGCTCCGCGCCGACATCAGGTTCAGCCGGTTGACGTACGCTCCGCGGTTCTGCAGCAAGGGCTGCGAGAACTGGATGGCCAGGTTGCTGGAAAGCGCCGGGTTGTAACTGTTGAACGTGGTGTTGCTGGTGGACTTAGCCCCGCCCCAACTGACCGTGTAGTTCGTGCCTGCCGGCAGCGTTTGCGTGACGCTCATGGCCAGCGGTTGGCTCAGAGTCTTTAGGGTGGTGGCCCCTTCCAAGACGCTGGTCGAAGGCGTGGTCG
>JADGNT010000337.1 GCA_017883345.1 Candidatus Solibacter sp.
CATGGCAAGGTTCATAGATTCATTCGGCATGTTTCTCCGGGAACAGCGCTAGCGCGGCGCGGGCGTCGGCGGCATCCTGGGGGCGGCCTTCGGCGGCCAATTGCTTCAGGAACTCGATGGCGCGTTCGTGGCGCGAGATGCTGAGCGCGCGGAGCAGCGCTTGCCGGTATTCCAGGCCGTGCGCCTGCGGCCAGGATTCGAGGAGCACGTCGACCGCGCCGGATTCGCGGCAGCCGCCGAGCGCGAGAGCGGCCTCTTCGGCGACCTGGTCGGCGGCGGCGAGAAATTGGCGGACGAAGGGAAGGGCTGTGCGGCGCTCCAGGGCGAGGAGCGATTCCAGCACCTGTCCGGTGACGGCGGGCTCGGCGTCGCCGGCGCGGGCCTTGAGGCGGAGCAAGAGGGCGCAATCGTCGCCTTGCATTTCGGCGAGGGCGCGGGCGGCGTCGGCGCGCACGGTGGGGGATGGTTCGGTGAGCGCGTTGACCATGTGGCGCAGCACCTGCTCACGCGCGAGATCGGGGCAGGCGGGGAGGGCCAGCAGGCAGATGCCGCGCAGGGGTCCGGCGGTGTCCTCGTGTCGGCCCCACACGGGCTCCAGTTGAATGTGGACGGCCCCGCGCAGAAACGCGGGCGACTCGCGATGGCCGAGTTCCTTGAGCGCCCGGGCGATGGCGTTCTTGCCCCAACATTGCGGATCGCGTTTTACGGGGTCTTCGAAGAGACGGTCGAAGGCGCGCAGCAGGTCGGGAATCAGTTCCGGCGCGGGCAATTCCGCCGCGATATTGGCGGCTTTGGCGGCCACCAGGTTGACGCGGTCGGCGAGCGCCTTGCGCAGGGCGGGGGCGGCCTCGGCGGAGGAAACTCCGCGCAGGCGGCCGAGGGCTTCGAGCTGTTCTTCAATCCGGCGGTTGGCCACGAATCAATTCTCTTGCTTCCCAGGATACCCGTGCTGCATCCAAATATCATGAAACGTACAGCCAACGCGCATTGGAGTGGTGATTTGAAGGCCGGTAAGGGAAACATTTCCACGGCCAGCGGAGTGCTTTCGAGCACCCAATATTCCTTCGGGACGAGATTTGAAGAGGGGAAGGGGACCAATCCCGAGGAACTGCTGGCAGCCGCACACGCCGGTTGCTTTACGATGGCGCTCGCCGCACAGCTTGGGCTGGCGGGACTGACCGCGGAGAGTCTGGAGACGGCGTGCACGATTACCTTCGAGAAATTGCCCGACGGTTTCGCAATTACGGAAAGCCATCTGGAGTTGAAGGCCAAGGTGCCCGGCGCCAGCGAAGAGGCGTTTGAGAAGGCGGTCGAGAACGCCAAGACGGGATGTCCGGTGTCGAAGCTTTATAAGACGAACATCACGTTGAGCTTCAAGCTGGAGAACTGAGGGGGGATCGGGGACCGGAGGGGGACCCCCGGGGCAGCCTTTTGTGTCATAATTCTTGGCATGTCAACGGCCGTCGTCAAGATGGAGCCGAAGTCCGAGGGGATTGCGACTCCCCGCAAGAAGCGGCCCAAGGAAATTGCTGTCATCACAGAATGCTGCACCGGGTGCGCCGGATCTCCGGCCTGCGTTCCCTACTGTCCCGTGGCCGACTGCATGTACTGGGTACCCGATGAAGACCACGCGCCATTCGGCCGTATCGACGTGGACCCCGTGCTCTGCATCGGCTGCAAGAAATGCACCAGTAAAGGTCCCGACGGAGCTTTCCTCGACGGCTGCCCGTGGGATGCCATCGAAATGGTGGCTATCGAACAGGTAGAAGCAATAATCGGTATGAAGATGCCGGTCTAGGTGCCATCATAAGATTACATGTCTCTGGAAATTCAACAGCACGAGCGAGAAGGCATCGCTGTCCTCGAAATGAAAGGGCGCATCACGGTAGGCAAGGAAGCTACCGCGTTGCGCGAGAAAGTGGCGGAACTGACCGCGGCCAACGTGCGCAACATCGTTTTCAACCTGGCCGGCGTGGATTACATCGATAGCACGGGCCTGGGCGCGCTGGTGATGTGCGCGACGACCTTGCAGAAAGCCGGCGGCAGCGTGAAGCTGGTCAACCTCAACAGGCGGAACATCGAACTGCTCGTCATGACCCGGCTGGCCACCTGTTTCGAGATCTTCACCGACGAGGGCGACGCGGTGGGCAGCTACTACCCCGACCGCAAGATCAAGAGCTTCGACATTCTGGACTTTGTGAACAAGATGAAGACCGAGGAGTAAGCGCCGGTGGCACTGGTGGTCATCGGAGGTGTCGCCGCGGGACTGAGCGCGGCGGCGCGCGCACGGCGGACGGATCCGCGCCTGGAAATCGTCGTTCTGGAAAAAGGCCCCGTGATCTCCTACGGCGCTTGCGGGCTGCCGTACTTCGTCGAGGGCCGCGTCCGCGAGATCGCGGAGTTGATCGCCTACACGCCCGAGTACTTCCGCAAAGAGCGCAATATCGACGTGCGCACCGGCGCGCGGGTGATCGCGATTTCACATCCGCGGCGCGAAGTAGTGCTCGAATCGGGCGCCAAGGTGGCGTATGAAAAGCTCATAATCGCTACCGGTGCGCGCGGCGGGATGCCGAATCTGCCGGGCGCGCAACTGCCGCACGTGTTCACCTTGTACACGCTGGATGACGCCGCGCGGATGCGCCGCTTCCTGCGCGAGCGCAGGCCCAGGAGCGCGGTGGTGGTGGGCGCCGGATACATCGGAGTGGAGGCTGCCGACGCGCTGCGGCGCAACGGACTGCGGGTGACCATTCTGGAGCGCTCGGCGCACGCGCTGCTGCGCGACGACGCGGGGCTAACCGCAGCCGTCCGCAAGCAACTGGAGCGCCACGGCGTGGAACTGCGCACCGGCGTGGTGGTGACCGCGATCGAGCCCGATCGGGTGGCCGGCGTGCCGTGCGATATGGTGGTTCTCGCGGCCGGCTTTCAGCCCAATGTGGAAATCGCCGCCGCGGCGGGAATCGAGCTCGGACCGAGCGGCGCCATTCGTACCGACGATCGCATGGAGACCAACCTGCGCGGGGTGTTCGCCGCCGGCGATTGCGCCGAAGTCACCCACCTGGTGACCGGCCGCCCCACCTGGATTCCGCTCGGCACCACCGCCAATAAGGCGGGCCGTGTGGCGGGAGCCTGTGCCGCGGGCGCACGCGAGCGCTTCGCCGGAATCGTCGGGACGTCGATTGTCAGCGTCTTCGGCATGGGCTTCGCCACCACCGGGTTTTCGGTGGCTCAAGCGCGCGCCGAAGGCTTTTCGCCGGCGGTGGCACGCATCGAGGCCAACTCCCGCCCGCGCTACTACCAGGGCGTGAAGACCGTGGTGGAACTGGTGGCCGACCGCACCACGCGACGCCTGGTGGGGGGCTCGGTGATCGGCGAGGATGGTGCGGCGGGCAGGATCGACGTGATCGCGACCGCCTTACAAACCCGCATGCGGGTCGATGAGTTCGAACAGTTGGACCTGGCCTATTCGCCTCCGTTCACACCGGTCTGGGACCCGATCCTCATCGCGGCCCAGCAACTAATCAAGGAACTGGTGGCATAGGTTGCTCATGACGCGGCGTCCGAGCTGCGCTCGGATGCTCGAACTCTTCCGCGTGGCGGGCCATCGCCCGGTCCGCTGGCAGGCGCTGGCCATGCCGCGCTCGGAGTACCCGCGGGCGCTGACGCAGTCCATCGCCAGCGTGATTCACGCGGCGCTGGTGGGCAGTTGATGGGCTGAACGGAGAGTTTCGACAGTTTCGTGAAATTTTCAGACACTGCGCTCTGATACCATCTAGGCATGTCTGATCATGGACTTTTCTCGCTGACCGGCCAAGTGGCGGTTGTTATCGGAGGAGGCGGAGTCCTCGCCGGGGCGATGGCTACTGGTTTGGCGGGTGCCGGAGCCGAAATCGCCATTCTGGACGTCAGCAAGGACGGCGCGGAGGCGCGTGCGCGCTCCATCGAGACACAGGGATGCGCCGCCATCGGGCTGTGCTGTGACGCTACCAGCAAGACCAGCCTGGAGCAGGCGCTGGCGGCTGTCCTCGAGCGCTTCGGCCATGTAGACATCCTGGTGAATGCGGCCGGCGTGAATTCCGGTACGCCCTTTTTCGAGATCACCGAAGCCGAGTGGCAGCGCATCCTGGATATCGACCTGACCAGCGTGTTTCTGGCCTGCCAGGTATTCGGCAAGGCGATGGTCGATGCCGGGCACGGCGGCTCCATCATCAACATCTCTTCGGCTTCGTCGGGACCGCCGCTGTCGAAGGTGTTCACCTACGCCGTGGCCAAGGCGGGCGTCAATCAGATCACCCAGTTCCTGGCGCGCGAACTGGCGCCGAACAACATCCGCGTGAACGCCATTCTGCCCGGATTCTTCCCCGCCGAGCAAAACCGCAAACTGCTCACCGAGGAGCGCGTGGCCAGCATTCTGGGACATACGCCGATGCACCGCTTCGGCGAAAGTTCCGAATTGGTGGGAGCCGCGGTGTATCTGGCGTCGAAGGAAGCGTCTTCGTTTGTAACCGGGTCGATCCTGAGGGTAGATGGCGGCTTTACCGCGATGACGATCTAGGTGGGACAGACCATCGTTTTTTGTGGTCTGTCAAGCCTCGCCAAAGTGACAGACGACTTAAACCGATCGTCTGTCCCACTCCGCTACCCTACGGTTCGGAATCGGCGAAGGCTGCCGAAACCAATTCGCCACCCTCAGCAGTCCCTGGACTGGCGCTGATCTCCACCACCTCGGTCCACGGGAAGAAGTGCTGGTCGCCACCACCCTCGCCGACGATCCCCAATGGGGAAACTTCGCGCAAGGTGAGTACCGGAACGGTGCCGCAATCCACCGGGTCCTTGCATACCACCCGGATCGGTTTGCCGATCAGGTTGCTCAGGAAACTGCTGTCGGTCATGATCTCTCCTGGCAAAGATTCTATCAGGTATTAAAGGCCGTGTTAGCCCATTACCTGGAAACCGCTAAGATTTAGTTTATGGCTTCACGGCGGCAGCATCCGATCCTCGATCCCGGTTCGCGGGCGCCCGCCTTCCGGCTCCCGCGCCTGGAGGGCGGCCCAGCCGCGCTCGCGGAATTCACCGCCCGCGGCCGTGTGCTGCTGGTGTTCTTCAAGGTGACCTGCCCGGTGTGCCAGTTGACCATGCCGTTTCTGGAGCGGCTGCACGCCGCGGGCACGCTCGCCATCTGCGGCATCTCGCAGAACGATGCCAGCGACACGCGCGAATTTAACAACTATTTCGGCGTCACCTTTGCCACCCTGCTGGATACCGAAGACGCGGACTTCCCCGCCAGCAACGCGTACGGCATCGCGAGCGTTCCCACCATGTTCCTGGTGGAGCCGGACGGCGCGATCTCGCGCGCGATCGAGGGTTGGAACAAGATGGATATGGAGGCGCTGGGCGCCGCCGCGGGCATGACTCTGTTCCGGCCGGAGGAAAATGTTCCGGCGTGGAAGGCGGGCTGAAGTTCGCGCAACTAGGTTCCCGGGCGGGACCCACGCTAAACTGGAAGCAGACCGATGGCTAACACAATCCAAGAGATCCTGGGCACGGCGGCATCCATCGCCAAGGGTATGGGCATCACCTTCAAGGAAATGATGGGGCCCACCGTGACGGACGATTATCCCGACGCGCCGCCTAAGTTCGAGGAGCGCTTCCGCGGCGTCCACGTGTTACAGCGCGACGTCAACGGGATGGAGAAATGCGTGGCGTGTTTCCTGTGCGCCGCGGCGTGCCCGTCCAACTGCATTTATATCGAAGCGGCCGAGAACACCGCCGCCACCCGCATTTCCGGCGGCGAGCGCTACGCCAAGGTCTACAACATCGATTACAACCGCTGCATCTTCTGCGGCTACTGCGTGGAGGCGTGCCCCACCGACGCCATCACCCACGGCCACGGATTCGAAGCGGCCAGCTACAATACTTCCACGCTGGTCAAACGCAAAGAGGACATGCTTGCCGCGGCGCCGGCCGGCGCCAAACCGCCTGTTATGGCCGATGAAGCGCCCGCCGGGGCTCACTAGG
>JADGNT010000338.1 GCA_017883345.1 Candidatus Solibacter sp.
CTTTTTGTGTGCCGAGCATGTTCGACAACTCGGGGGTGCAAGTCCCCTTCACAACCTGATGGAGGTGAAGTGATAGCGAAACGCAAGGGCGTAACCGCGAGGGAGCGTCTGAAAGAAGCGCGGAGCAAACGTGCGAGCCGATGTACAAGAACCGGATCTGAGGCATACGGTGTCGGGCGAGCGGGCAAATGATCGCGAAGCCCATATCCATCAAAGGCACTGGTTGTAAATTCGGCGGTTGCGTGCGGAAGGTTGTAGAGCTTACCTCGGGAGATCTGCCGTCGGTCCGGGATACCGGACTGAGGATCGAGCGATCGGTCCTGACCGGGCGGCAGAAGTCAGCAGCGGGTGTAGTAGTCCGGCGACGGACGAAGACCCAAACGGTCCTCCGCAAGGAGGGTAATGGGAGTGGTGAGTAGGCAGCGCGACTCATGGACGACAGGCGGCAGAAGAACCAGCTAGAGTTGGCCTTCATGGAGGAGGGTAGGAGTGAAGCTCCGACGGCCTCCATGCAAGGGACCGAATCGTCCGCGGGAAAGCGCGGGATCGAAAGCCCGGCTATTGCCGAACAGTTGATGGAGGAAGTCTGCGGGCGGGAAAACTGCAAGCAGGCATTGAAACGAGTCAAGGCGAATAAAGGGAGTGCTGGTGTGGACGGGATGACCGTCCAGCAGTTGCCAGAGTACCTGAAACAGCATTGGCCAGTCATCCGGGAACAGTTGTTGAGCGGGACGTATGAGCCGCAGCCGGTGAGGCGGGTGGAAATCCCCAAGCCGGACGGAGGGGTGCGCAAGCTTGGCATCCCGACGGTGCTGGATCGATTCATCCAGCAGGCGGTGATGCAGGTACTGCAAGGCAAATGGGACCGGACGTTTTCCGATCACAGCTACGGGTTTCGACCCGGACGCTCGGCGCATCAGGCGGTGGAACAGGCGCAGCAGTATATCGCCGAAGGCTATCGCTGGGTGGTGGACTTGGATCTGGAGAAATTTTTCGACCGGGTTAGCCACGACAAACTGATGGCCAGAATCGGCACGAGGATCAGCGATCGGCGGATGCTGAAGTTGATTCAGTCGTTTCTGAAAGCCGGGGTGATGGAAGACGGGCTGGTGAGTCCGGTGGATGAGGGGACGCCGCAAGGCGGTCCATTGTCGCCCTTGCTTAGTAATATCGTGCTCGACGAGTTCGACCGGGAGTTGGAGCGGAGAGGACTCCGGTTCGCACGGTATGCGGACGACAGCAATATCTACGTTCGTAGCCGGCGGGCGGGGGAACGAGTGATGGCGAGCATTTCGGCGTTCATCACGACGAAACTCAAGCTCAAGGTGAACCAGCAGAAGAGCGCGGTAGCACGGCCATGGGAGCGAAAGTTTCTGGGCTTCAGCTTCACCAGTAATCGGGAGCCAAAGCGGCGGATCGCGCCGAAGGCGGTTCTGCGATTCAAGGAGCGGGTTCGAGAACTGACGAGCCGGACCAGGGGTGTAAGCATCGAACGGATGGCCGAAGAACTGGCCCAGTATCTGAAGGGCTGGCTTGGTTATTTCGGGAAGTGTCAAACGCCTTCGGTGTTGCAAGGTCTTGAGGAGTGGACCAGGCGCAGGCTACGGTCTGTGATCTGGAAGCAGTGGAAGCGGGGAACGGTACGATTCGCCGAATTGCGGAAACGGGGTGTGGGCAAAGAGCTGGCCGCGAAAACGGCGGGCAGCGCTCATGGTCCGTGGAGGCTGGCGAACAGCCCGGGACTCGCCATCGCGCTGCCCAATGCCTATTTCGACTCGCTCGGGATTCCGAGATTGGCTGTTGGCTAATGGCTCAACCCGCCGAACCGCCGTATACGGACCCGTACGTACGGTGGTGTGACAGGGAAAGCTGGCGACAGCCTACCTATGTCGATTTGGGGCCGGCGGCGCTTCCCGGTGCACTCAGCTAGGATAGTTGTCTCATGGCCCCGTTTCTGTTGCAGGCATGGCAGTCCTGGAAGAGCGCCAAGGCGACGGCGTTCCTGGTTGTCGTGGCCTTCACGGCCGGCATCGGATCGGCTACCGCCATCTATGCCGTGATCCATTCGCTGCTGCTGAAGCCGCTGCCCTACGCGCACGGAGAGCGCTTCGTGTCGTTGCTCGGAGGGTCGCTCGACGATCCCGGCTCGATGGCGGCGCTGACAATCGGCGACGTACTGGTGTACCAGCAGCGCATGCGCAGCTTTGACGTCTTCGGTTGGATGCAGTTCACCAACTACAATCTGACCGCCCCTGGGCAGCCCCAGTACTTGAACGGAGTCCGCGTCACACCTGGGCTGGCCAACAACCTGGGAGTCAACCCGACAATGGGGCGGTGGTTCCGCGACTTGGCGGGCGGACCCGTCGCCGTGCTCTCCAACGGGCTTTGGCAGCGCTTGGGCTCCGACGCCGCCATCGTGGGCAAAACCATCACGCTCAGCGGGCGCATCTGCACCGTCACCGGAGTTATGCCCCCCGGATTCAATCTGCCGTTGGCGGCAGCCTACGGCGAAACCCAGGCCGACGTCTGGGTCCCGCTAGATCCGCTCGGCGCGGGACAGAATCGTGGCGAAGCCTTCAACTTCTGCTACGCCCGGCTGCGACCGGGGGCCACGGTTGCCCAGGCGGACGCGGAAGTGAAGCGCGTCGCCAGAGAAATCGCCAGCCGGGAACCGGCCTCTCGCCAAAACTACACAGCCCGCGTGGATGGTCTTCAAGACCTGACTACCAAGGACATCAGGCCGATCCTGTGGCTGCTGTTCGGCGCGGCCATCCTCCTGCTGCTCATCACCTGCGCGAATGTTGGCGGACTGCTGCTCGCCCGCTCGGTGGCGCGCGCCCGCGAGACCGCGGTGCGGGTGGCGCTGGGCGCGGGACTGCGCCAACTGGCCCTCCAGTATTTCCTCGAAGGATTGTTGGTTTCGCTGCCCGGGGCGGCCGGCGGCCTGTTGTTCAGTTTTGCACTGGTGCGGATGCTGGTTGCCTTCGGCAGCTCGGCCAGCACGCGTGTCAGCACGATCGCGATGGACTGGCCGGTGATGGGCTTCGCCGTAGGCACGGCGTTTGCCGCGTGCGCGTTCACCAGTATGGCGCCCCTCTGGCAGGCCGCACGCACGCTGCCCAACGACGTCTTGAGCGAAGGCGTACGCGCGTCGGCGGGAGCGCGCAGCCGGCGCCTGTCGCGGTCCTTCGTGGTGTCGGAAGTCGGGCTCGCGTTCGTGCTGCTGGCGGTCAGCACCGTGCTGGTCTCCGAGCTCTATCACCTCACGCGCGTCTGGCCCGGCTTCGATCCCGCGAACTTACTCACCTTCCAACTCAGCTTCGCCGCCGAAGGCATTCCCGGCAAGCCAAGCCAGTTCGCGTATCAAACCAGACTGCTCCAAGCGGTGGAAGCGATTCCGGGCGTCAGCGGGGCCGGCGCGGTGAACCAACTGCCCTTGGCCGGCTGTTGTTTCAGCACCGCAATCTATCAGGAAGGCGCGTCGTCCAAGCCCAGCACCGGCGAGCGCGTCGCCTTTCTCCCCGTAAGCCGGGATTACTTTCGTACCATGGGGATCCCGCTCCGCCGCGGCCGCCTGCTGACGGAACAAGATAACAACAAAAAGCTGCCGCCCGTGGTCGTCAACCAGGCCGCCGTCAAACGCTACTGGCCCGACCGCGACCCAGTGGACGTGTTCGGACGCATCAGCGACCCGAAGGGAGATCGTTTCCAGGTGGTGGGCGTGGTTGGCGACGTGAAGAATAACGGCCTGGACAGCGCCACGGTGCCCGAAATCTACCTACCCTCCGCGGTGGCGCCCATGAACCCGATCCACTTCGTGGTACGCTCCGCGCTGCCGCCGAAAATGCTGATCCCGGCGGTGCGGCGCGCCATCCAGAACGTCAACCCCGCGCAACCCATCCACGAAGTCAAAATGATGAGTGAGATCGCCCGGGAATCGGTGTCGTTGAAATCGCTGGCCTCCTCGGTGATGGCGTTCTTCGCCTTCGCGGCGCTGCTCATGGCCACCCTCGGCACTTACGGCGTGGTGTCCTATTCCGTCCGCCAGAGGACCGTGGAAATGGGCACGCGGATGGCGCTCGGCGCCACCAGCCGCGACGTGCTGTACCTGGTGATGGGTTCCGGCCTGCGCATGGCGGCGTACGGCGTAGTGATAGGTGGTGTCGCGGCGTTGGCGGCCATCTGGTTGCTCGTGAGTCAATTCCACATCGACAACCCGGGCGTCCTTCCTTTCGTGTTGTCCGCCGCCATCGTGGCGGGCATCGCGCTCGCGTCCTCGCTGTTCCCCGCATGGCGCGCCACACTGCTCTCGCCCATGGTGGCCATCCGCAACGAGCCCGGTTCCATGTGGGAATCGGCGCGGCAGGGCATCGGACGATTTTTCGAAAGCTGGACCGCCGCCGGTTCGCACGGCGAAGATCTTCCGCCCTCGCCGGACGCCGACCTGATGACGGCGTTAGTCGAGGCCTCGCGCCAGGCGACTGGGTTCCGCGAGGCCATTCGCGCCGCCCTGGAAGCGCTGCGCAATAATCTCGGCGCCCAATCGGCGCTCTTGTTGGAGGGCGTTGCGGGCGAGGAATACCGTGCCACCGCATCCGTGCCAGACCAGGGTTGGGGGACGTACTCAATCCCCAGGAAAGGGCTGCTGTTGAACCGCCTGCGGGCTTATGGCGCGCCCTTGCCGATCACCGGCGGCGACCTCGACACCGCGCGTCGCTGGGCGGCCGAATACAAGCCGGAGCACCTCGCGGAAATTGCGACGCTCGAAAGCAGCGGCGCCCGGTTGGCGGTGGCGTTGCGCACCAACAAGGAAGTGCTGGGCGTGCTCCTGCTGGGGCCGCCCGCGGGTCGCGAGCAGTACAGCCGGGCGGCCCAGCGCGTGCTGCGCGGCTGCGCGGACCAGTTCGCCCTCCTGCTGGAAAATGCGCGCCTGACGGATCGCGTGGTGGAACAGGAAAAGGTGCTGCGCGATCTCGCGTTGGCGGCGGAAGTGCAAAAGCGCCTGCTGCCGCGGCAAGGCATGGAAACCACGATGGCCTCGCTCACCGGCCTCAATCTCCCCGCCCGTAGCGTCGGCGGCGATTACTATGACTTCCTGGATCTGGGCGGCGGCCACACCGGCATCGCGTTGGCCGACGTGGCGGGCAAGGGGATCGCCGCGGCGCTGATCATGTCCGTAGTACAGGCATCATTACGGGTTATTTCCTCGGAGCGGGACCTCGGGCTGCCGGAACTCGCGGCCAAGATGAATTACTTCCTCTACCGTTCCACCGGGCCCAACAGTTATGCGACCTTCTTCTACGCGCAGTTAGACCAACAGACCCGCGAGCTGCGCTATGTGAATGCGGGCCACAATGCGCCCTATCTGTTGCGCGCCGGCGGTGATTCGGCGGTGGAAGAACTTACCACCGGCGGCACCATCATCGGCATGTTCCCGCAGACGTGCTATGAGGAAGGAACGCTCGCGCTGCACACAGGCGACGTGCTGATCGTCTTCACCGACGGCGTCACCGAGGCCCTGAATCCCGGAGACGAAGAGTTCGGCGAAGACCGCCTCAAAGACCTCCTACGCCTGGTAGGCACTCTCCCCATAGAAGAAATGTCCGCCCGCATCGCAGAGGAGTTGAAGAACTGGATCCAGGACGCCGCCCAGTACGACGACCTCACCTTCGTCCTAATGAAGGTGAAGTAAGTGGCATAAGACGGTCCCTCAGAAGCTGTAAGAAAATCGCTGTGATCGCCGGGTTGACAGACGAAAGCGTCGGTCCCACTGTTGTGGGGCAGGCGCTTTCGCCTGCCAACTGAATTTGTCAGAGTCTGACAAATCCGCTCCCCTAAGCACCTGATTCCAAAGGCACGCGCACCTCAAATTTGTCAGACTCTGACAAATCGCCTTCAATCCATCAACCTTGCCGCCGCTTCATCCAGGAACCAGGTCACCCCTCGGCCATGGTGCGACGCGATCTGCGCGGGGTACTTCTTCGGGTCGTACTCCT
>JADGNT010000339.1 GCA_017883345.1 Candidatus Solibacter sp.
TCGATCCGCTCTTTCATGAGCGTGCCGCCCTCGACTCTGGCAAGCGTCAGCCAGTCGGCAATCAGGCTCTGTAGTTCTTCGGTCCGCTTGAGGCAACGGTCGATCCATTCCTCTCTCTTGGCAGCCACTTCCGCGGTATCGCCAAGGAGCTTCAACACATCCAGGTATTGATGAATCGCGACCAGCGGCGTCCGGAGCTGATGGGATACGAAGGTGACGAAGCGCCGTTTGAGCAGCGCGCGCTCGATCTCGCACTGCTGGGACTCGAGCGAGAGCCGGCGCCGCTCCAACCCCCGGTTGACAATCAATCGCAGCTCATCCGGGGAGAATGGCTTGGGCAGAAAATCATAGGCCCCGCATTTCATCGCCTCCACCGCGGTGTCGATGGTAGCGTACCCCGTAATCACCACAATGGTGATCTGGGGATCGATCTCATGGACGCGGGAGATCACTTCGATGCCGCTGATCCCCGGCATCTTGAGGTCGACCACGATCAGGCCCGGCTTCAACCGTCCGACGCCTTCCAGGCCTCGGGTCCCGTCCTCGAAGGCCTCGACGCGGAAGCCCATCTTCGACAAGATCTTGCAGCATGAGAGCCGCATCGCGTAGTCATCGTCGATGACTACCACCGTCTCCGGCGCAGCAGCTTCACCCATCGCACCTTCTACCGAACCACCGGACCAGATTCCGGCGGATCTCAGGACGAGGCCCTTTTGCTCACCCCCACCGACCTCTCCAGAACTTCGAGGAATTTGGGAATATCGAGGGGCTTCGTGAGGTATCTGTCGGGCCGAATCATTTCGGCCTCGGGCGACATCGGGAAGCGCTCATCCGGGCTCTCCTCAATGGAAGAGACCATTAACACGGGGATCTGGCGATACTCCGCGTATTCGTCCAGATATTTGAGCGCGTGGGTGACGCCGTACCCTTCCACTGATGTCTCCATCATGATGTCCACCAGGACGGCATCTGGTTTGTGTTCTACGATCATCCGCAAGCCTTCGTGTCCGGAGGCGGCTTCGAGCACTTCGTAGCCGTGACCTTCGAGAAGAGATCTCACGGAGGCCCGGAAGTCTTGATCGTCATCGATCAGGAGTACTTTTGCGGACATGCAAGCCTCCTTCCCGCCGGCGGCGCCTCAGCCACTCGTCCGTCCTGCGCCGGGAGCCGCCCGGTATGATTATAGGACAAGTGAGCCTTAAATTGAAGCCCGAACTCCGTTTCTCCCTATTGAAGACCGAGGGGTCCGATAGCTTTTAGAGCAATTTAAGTGTTTCAGGTATTAAACCCAATAACTATTGTGGCTGTTGGGCCGGGAGGTGTATACTTAGCCCGGCAGGAATTCCAAACTGGAAATCCTGGTAAGAACCGCCTGTCGCGGAGGACGTTAGCTGGAACGCGCAGGCATGTGGCCTCGCCGTCGCGGAGGGCGAGGTTGTGCTTCTAGGATCGGTGCGTCCGAAATGCGAATCGTGCCCGGCGCACCAGGGAGGAGTGTGTGATATGCCGTCCTCTTGTCCGAAGTGCCACAGGGTGCTGGAAGAAGACGAGATCTGCTGCGCGCAGGTCCGCTGCACGTGGCGGTGCTTGAGTTGTTTCAAACTCACCACCGGCTTCGCTGTCCCCTACGGGAAGTGTTTTATGTGCGGTGGCGAACTAGAGGTGATTCCGGATCGCGACTTGGGCGATTGCATGCGCTTCCACGCCATCCGCGACGCTGTGCAGTTCGAACTGAATTCATTCCATTTCTTCAAGCTAGCGCGAGAAAGGGCCACAACACCGGAGCAGCGCATCGTGCTCGAAGGCTTTTACGAAGCCGGACTGGATCATCTTTACGAATTGGAAGAGAAGTACCACGCCCACCTGGATCGGGAGATGGTCGAGTTCGCCTCAAATGAAGAGAAGCTGCTCTCGGACTGGCCGTTCCGGGGCATCCGAGTGACAGAAAACTCGGGGGTCGCGGATCTGTATAAAGTGGCGCTGGAAACGGAGCAGCGCGCGCGGGACCACTTCCGGCGGCTGGCGAGCCAATTCCCGGTGGGGCTCGAAAACGAACTGTGCAGAGAGGTGGCTGCCGAAGAAGACGAGCACCTAGCCATGCTTCAGACAGAACTGGAGCAGCTCACCTGATTGCCCTGGCCCGGCTCGCAGTTTGATAGCCTCCGACTTACAATCCTTTTTCCAGTGGGGGGCAGTGGGGAATACTCGTAGTGAAGTTGTACGCCGTATGGCACACGGCTGGCAGTTGTGCGCAAGTCGAGAGATCTCCGAGACATTGATCTCCGACTTTATCCGGCCCGCGGTACACTCGGTCCCTCCACGAATGGCTCGCCAACTCAGGTGCTGCCGGGTGTCCGTTGTGGAGGATCTCGGTAGCCCCTCAGTAGCTTCGCGGTGGACAGCGACCGGCCTGGGATTGGAGATTTCACTCGCGACGGCAGGCCGGGAAAGCCACGACATCGCGTTGGAACTGCTCTTGTGCCTGGGACAAGCACTCTGGGAAGAGCTGAGTCACAGCCAACGCAAGGCCTACTGGCTGCTTCTCGACGATGAGATCGGCGCCGGCACTCCCGGAGAGATTGACGAGGACGCGCTCAAACAGAAGAGGCTGCTATTGTCTAACTGCAGCAGCGCGGGCAGCAGTAGGCGGCTGGAGCGCTACGGCTCCGCTTCTTTCGCTGGGACAGCGGCCGAATATGTCCACTGCCTTTGGCACGATGTGACCGTGCGGACTGGTCCCACTTTCTTGCCGGCGCGGCAACTTCGACGCCGCCTGGAGTTGCTGGCACGCTGGTACCCAGCCGGTCGAGGGCATCGACTGTTTCCACGCGGAGACCGGTAGAGGCGATTGGTTTCAAACAAAATCCACTGAACGATGGGCCCTAAGTCTGGGCGCTCGCCATCGCGGAGGCATGACAAACACCCCCGATAACGGGATAATAAGGTTCAGACCACTGTTTATAGGGCGGTGCGCCGGTTGTGGGCGATCCCCACGGTACGGCGGTACCCGAGTTTCGGGAGTGTTTGCGGCCCCAGCCTCGACAACGGCCGGCGCCCGGGCACAGCGGCTACGGCGTGTGTATCCCGCACCTGGCCCTGAACATTGGAGAAGCATTGTCAGGCGAGCTATGCAGCTAAGCGATCCACATAAACGGCCGCGATCGACCGCGGCCACCTCATCCAAATTCCGTTACCGGGCGGAGTTCTACCGCCTGCTCCGCTTCCTGTTCGCCGGGGCAGTCGCTGTCTCGCTGACGAACTGCCACCGGCCCGACCCTGTGGCGGCCGGGCCGCCCGCGCCCGTGGATGTGGAGGTGGCGCAAGTCGCGGCGCGCGACGTTCCCATTGTCAAGGAATGGATAGGCACGCTCGACGGCCGCGTAAATGCCGGGATCCGAGGACAGGTGACCGGCTATCTGCTCCGGCAGGCTTACCGGGAGGGATCGTTTGTCCGGCGGGGCGACCCGCTGTTCGAGATTGACGCGAGGCCGTTTGAGGCGGCTTTGAACGAGGCCAAGGGCAGGCTGGCACAGGTCGAGAGCGGTGTTCAGCAGGCCGCGGGGAATTTGGCGCAGAGCCAGGCCAGGCTGGGCAAAGCCGAACTGGATGTCAAGCGCTACACGCCGCTGGTAAAGAGCAGGGCGATCAGCCAGGAGGAAATGGACAACGCCGTGCAAAGCCGCCTGGAGGCCCAGGCCGGGGTGGAAGCATCGCGGGCGGGAACCGAAACGGCGAAAGCCTCCGTTGTGGCGGCAAAAGCGGCGGTATACGACGCGGAGGTGAAACTGGGATTCACCAGGATCGCCTCGCCGATTGACGGGATCGCCGGGCTCGCCACGATCCAGGTGGGCGACCTGGTGACCCCCGCGGGCGCCCCGCTGACCACCGTCTCCACGGTGAATCCCATCAAAGCGTACTTCACCATCAGCGAGCAGGAGTACCTGGCCCAGCAGCGCGCGGGCGGGGGGAACCAGTGGGCCAAGAACCTTGAGTTGGTGCTGTCGGACGGCTCCGTGTACGCCCACAAGGGCACGTTCTTCATGGCGGACCGCCAGGTGGACGTGGGCACCGGCGCGCTGCGCATTGCGGCGCTATTCCCAAACCCGGGGAATGTCTTGCGGCCCGGCCAGTACGGACGCGTGCGGGCGGTGATGGGCGTGCGCAAGGGCGCGGCGGTGGTGGCGCAACGCGCCGTGACCGAACTGCAAGGCTCCTATCAAGTCGCCCTGGTAGGCGACGGCAACAAGGTGACCATTCGGACGGTGCGGATGGGGGAACGCTCGGGCAGCATGTGGGTGGTGGAAGAGGGATTGCGTCCCGGTGAGCGGGTGATCGTGGAAGGTCTTCAAAAGGTGCGCAGCGGCGTGGTGGTCAACCCCAGGATGTCCGCGGCGGATGCGGGCGGGAAGTAGGCAGCCATGTCCAGATTCTTCATTAACCGGCCGATCGTGGCGATGGTGATCGCCATCCTGACGGTGATTTTGGGCGCCATCTCGATGCTTACGCTGCCGGTGGCGCAGTTCCCGGAGATCGTGCCCCCGGAGGTCACCATCGCCTCCACTTATCTTGGCGCGGACGCGCAGACCATCGAGCAGTCCGTGGCCGCTCCCATCGAGCAGCAGATGAGCGGCGTGGACAACATGGCATACATGGTCTCCACCAACACCAACAGCGGCAGCATGAGCATGCGCGTGACTTTCGACGTCAAGACGCAGCCGAACACCAACCTGATCCTGACGCAGATGCGTGAGGCGCTGGCGGCCACGCAATTGCCGGCGGACGTCAACAATTACGGTGTGGTGGTGAGGAAAGCCACCAGCTCGCCGCTGTTGATGCTCTCGGTCTACTCACCCAAGGGCACGCGCGATCGCAATTTCCTGGCCAACTACGCTTACATCAACATGGTGGATGAGTTAGGGCGGGCGCAAGGCGTCGGCGATGTCTTGGTTTACGGCGGCCGCTATGCGATGCAGATCTGGGTGAAGCCGGACCGCCTCGCCAAGCTGCAAGTGACCGTGCCCGAGATCGTCCGCGCGCTGCGCGAACAGAACACCGTCAACCCGGCAGGTCAGATTGGTGGCGAGCCGGCGCCGGAAGGTCAGGAATTCACCTACACGGTGCGCGCCCAGGGCCGGCTGGTCACACCGGAAGAGTTCGGGCAGGTTGTCATCCGGGCGAACCGGGACGGCTCGGTGCTGCGCCTGGGAGACGTGGCGCGCGTGGAACTGGGAGCCGAGAATTACAACATCAAAGGCCGCGTGAACGGGCACCCGGCGGCGGTGGTTCCGGTTTTCCAACTTCCAGGGTCCAATGCGTTGGACGCCGCGCAGAACGTGCGCAACGTCCTGGCGCGGCTGAAGCCGCGTTTTCCCGACGACGTGGATTACCTGGTTTCGCTGGATACGACGCTGCCGGTCCGTGAGGGCATCAGCGAGATTGCCGTCACCCTGGGGGAAGCGCTTTTGCTGGTGGCGCTGGTGACGTACCTGTTCCTGCAGGATTGGCGCGCCACGCTGATCCCATTGCTGGCCGTGCCGGTCTCGCTGATTGGAACATTCGCCATATTCCCGCTGTTCGGGTTCTCCATTAACACGCTCTCGTTGTTCGGACTGGTGCTGGCGATCGGCCTTGTGGTGGATGACGCCATTGTGGTTGTGGAGGCCGTGCAGCGCCATATCGAGGAAGGGCTGGCACCGAAGGAGGCGGCGTTCAAGGCGATGGAGGAGGTGTCGGCGCCGGTGATCGGAATTGCCATCATCCTGGCGGCGGTGTTCGTGCCTACGATATTCGTTCCAGGCATTACGGGGCGGCTCTACCAGCAGTTTGCGGTGACGGTGGCGATTTCGGTGCTGATCTCAGCCTTCAACGCACTGACGCTCAGCCCGGCGCTGGCAGCGCTGCTCCTGCGGCACAAGCGAGAGTCCAGAGGGCCGCTCGCGGCGTTCTTCCGCCTGTTCAACCGGGCATTCGAGCGCGGCCGGAACGGTTACGTC
>JADGNT010000340.1 GCA_017883345.1 Candidatus Solibacter sp.
GGTTGCGGCGAACGGAACTGATTGGCCCAGACGGAGGTGTTGACCAACGTCATTTGGCATCAGCCGGCCGGTGCCGGCGGCCAGCCTGGAAGTTGGGCATGGTGCCGCCCAGGGCTGCCAGGCGGCGAGCGGCTCCCCGCGAAATCAGTTCGCGAAGTGCTGCGTGAATCAGGGCTGTCTTTTCCTGGATGCCGGTAAGTTCGCGAGCCCGGCGGATCAACTCATCGTCCAGGTTCAAGGTGGTCCTCACACGCATCAGTATAGACGGTGACGATAGACGGTGACTCAAACATCAGAAATATTTCGCCCTCTCTAACCCATTCTCCAGGCTAACCTTAGCCGGATTCGTCCCGCCTCCCGCACTTCAAACTCACACCCTCGTGCCGTAACATGGAATCAGCAGCAGGCGACGCTTCGCCCCGCTTCAAAAGGAATCGGAGGCAAAACCGGACAAGTATGGCCGGTTTTTGGCGGCAATATCGTGGTTAACTCATTTGTTATCAACACAACGTAGTCTGGCTGGCCGGACAACTGTGTCCGGTTTTCGCGCTGTGTGCTGGTAATTCCCCCACGAGGGTAGCCTATTTCCCCACACACCTCAGCCACCAGTTACAATACTTCCAGGTCTGAATAGCAATTATGCCGCGGCGTCTCGCCCGGAAGCTGATGCTCTCGATCACCGTCATCGTGATCATTGTGGCGGCGGTTTCCGGACTCGTCAATGTCACCACTGAAGAGCAGCAACTCCTCAACACCATGATCGTTGGCGCGGACCAACTGTCCAAGGGGATCACCAGCGCGACGTGGCACGCCATGTTGGACGACCATCGCGAGGCCGCCTACCAGGTGATGCAGACCATCGCGCTCAAACAGGGGATCGACCGCATCCGCATGTTCAATCGCGCCGGCCAGGTGATGTTCTCCACCAATCCAGAGGACCAGGCCAGCGCCACGGAGGCACTGCCGGAGAGCAATCATTCCGACCTGCCTTCGCGGGTGCGTATTTTCCGCGGGGCGAATGGCGGCCGCCGCCTGGCCATG
The DNA here is from genome assembly GCA_017883345.1 of Candidatus Solibacter sp. Lineage (GTDB taxonomy): Bacteria > Acidobacteriota > Terriglobia > Bryobacterales > Bryobacteraceae > Solibacter. Next base: position 1,042 of record JADGNT010000340.1, read on the forward strand.
GCCACACCGATCTACAACGAGCCCTCGTGCAGCCAGGCACAGTGCCACGCCCATCCGGCGGAGATGAAGGTGCTCGGCGTGCTAGACCTGCGACTCAACCTGGAAAGCGTGGACCACGAAGTGGCCGCCATGAAGGTCCGGGTCCTGCTGGTGACCGCGGTGGAAGTCACGCTGATCAGCCTGTTCATCATCTATTTCACGCGCCGGTTCCTCAGCCGGCCGATCGAAAAGCTGATCGAAGGCACCAAGGCGGTGAGCCAGATGGAACTCGACCAGCCGCTGGACATCGTGGGCAGCAGTGAGGAACTCGACGAACTGGCGCGCTCCTTCGACGTGATGCGCGACCGCTTGCGGACGGCGCTCGGTGAGATCAACCAGTTCACCCAGAACCTCGAGACTAAGGTCGAAGAGCGCACGCAGCAACTCAAGGCCGCACAGAGAAAACTACTGCAGAGCGACCGCCTGGCCTCGCTCGGGGAGCTGTCCGCCAGTGTGGCGCACGAAATCAACAACCCAGTCTCGGGGGTGCTGAACCTTTCCATGCTGCTCCAGCGCATGCTGAAAGACGATGGCATCCCGCCGAATCGCATCCCCGAATTCCGCAGGTATCTCGGCCAGGTAACCAGTGAGACCGCCCGCGTGGGGCGCATCGTGAGCGACCTTCTGGCATTTTCGCGGCGCGGCAAGCCGCAGCGGGCGCCGGCCGATCTCAACCGAATACTGCGCATGACGCTCTCCCTGGTGGAACACAAAATGAAGCTGAGTAACGTGGCGGTGGAGACCACGTTGTGCGACGACCTTCCGGCAGCGCAATGCGACCCCTCGCAGATCCAGCAGGTGGTGCTCAACCTGGTACTGAACGCGGCGGAGGCGACGCAGAGCAAGACGGAACGGCGCGTATCCGTATCTACAGCCAAGGGAGACGGTGTCGTACTGCTGCATGTCGCCGATAACGGCGAAGGCATCCTGCCGGAGAATCTGACCAAAATCTTCAACCCGTTCTTCACCACCAAGCCGGAGGGCAAGGGCGTAGGGCTGGGCCTGGCGGTGTCGTACGGAATTATCGAAGCCCATGGCGGCGATATCGAGGTCAGGAGCACGGTGGGAGAGGGCACGACGTTTACCGTGTCGCTGCCGCTGGTGCCGCCTGCCGCGCGCACGGAGCCGCCGCCGGCGGTTCTGGCGCGTAGGGAATGAAGTATCTGTATGTGGCCGCGACCCAAGAGGTGGAGCGCGAGGCGCTGGCGGCGGTGACCGCTCGGGTGGCGGCGGAATTCGGAGGTCCGGTGCGCGGCATGGAACTGGGCAGCGTGGATTTCGCGTTTGACGCGGAGCGCCGGCAGTACGGCTCCATCCCGGTGCTCGATATGCTGCTCCGGCGGTGCCCCCAGGACGCTACAAAGTTGCTGGCGGTGACGGAGCGCGATCTGTTCATCCCGGTGCTCACCTTCGTCTTCGGACAGGCGCAACTGGGCGGCCGGGTGGGAGTGGTTTCCTTCGCCCGGTTGCGGCAGGAGTTCTATGGGCTCGCGGCCAACCGCGAGATTTTTCTGGAGCGGGCTTACAAAGAAGCTCTCCACGAGACCGGCCATTTGTTCGGGCTGGTGCACTGCGCGGAACCGAAGTGCGCGATGTCGCTCGCCACTACGGTCCGGCAAATCGATTTGAAGGATGACGCATTCTGCGCCGCCTGCGGGACGCGGTTGCGGCGCAAACCCGAGGGAACACAAGTATGAAGACTCACTGGCAGATTCTGGTTGTGGACGACGAGGAGGTGATGTGCGAATCGCTCGCCGCCTGGCTCCGCGAGGACGGTTACGTCGTGGACACGGCCTCCTCCGGCCGCGATGCGGTGGAGAAGGCAGGGCTGCGCGACTACGCAATCTACTTCGTCGACCTGAAAATGCCCGGCGGCATGGACGGCATCGAGACCATGATGCAGATCCGGCGCCTGCACCCGGAGGCCTCGATCATCATCATCACGGCCTACGCCACGGTGGACACGGCGATCACCGCCATGAAGGAAGGCGCGCAGGAGTACATCGTCAAGCCGTGCAATCCGGAGGAAATCTCGTTGCTGGTCAACCGCATTATCAAAGTGAAGAACCTGCAACGCGAGAACACCATTCTGCGCAAGAAACTGACACGGCAGTACTCGGTGCACGATGTGATCAGCAAGAATCCGCGGATGCAGGAGATCATGGCGCTGTGCGGCGAAATCGCCAGCCTGCGCAGCACGGTCTTGATCCAGGGCGAGAGCGGCACCGGCAAGGAATTGGTGGCGCGGGCGATCCACAACTCGGGCGACCGGGCGTCGAAGCCCTTCGTGGCGGTGAGCTGCGCGGCGCTGGCGGAGACGCTGCTGGAGAGTGAGCTCTTCGGTCACGAGAAGGGCTCTTTCACGGGCGCCAACCAGCAGAAGCGCGGCAAGTTCGAGATGGCCGGCGCCGGCACCATCTTCCTGGATGAGATCGGCGACATTTCTCCCAAACTGCAGGTGGACCTGCTGCGTGTCTTGCAGAATCGCAGCTTTTACCGCGTGGGCGGTAGCGAAGAGGTGCGGGTGGATGCGCGGGTGGTGGCGGCGACGCATGTGAATCTCCAGCAGGCGGTGGCGGATGGAAACTTCCGCGACGATCTCTACTACCGCTTGAACGTGATTGAGATTCGCATTCCCCCGCTGCGTGCGCGGCGCGAGGACATTCCGCTACTGGCCCATCATTTCGTGGAGCGCCTCTCCCACGAGTTGGGCAAAGACGTGAGCGAGGTCGGCGAAGGGGCGCTGCGCCTGCTGCTGGATCACAACTGGCCAGGCAACGTGCGCGAACTGGAGAACGCCGTGGAGCGCGCCATGGTGACTTGCCGCGGGCCCGTGTTGACCGAGAGCGACTTCGGGTTCCTGGCACAGACAGCGGCCCCCGCCACGGCCTGGGCGGTCCCCGCCGGCATGACGATGCAGGATATGGAGAAGGTGCTGATCGCCGCTACCATCGAGCGCACCCAGGGCAATATCAAAGAGGCTGCTTCGGTTCTGGGGATCGACCGCTCCACGCTCTACGAGAAGATCAAAAAGTACGAGATCCAGCGATAGGGTGGGGCGGGCAAGGTTCGCCAGGCTCACCCAAAGGGTCGTCGCCCCGCTCTTCCTCCTCGGCAAACTTGCGTACGATCTTCGGCTCGTTCATCGTGCGCATCAACTCCTCGATTTCCTCGGGGCGCATGGGCAGCCCCATCTGGGAACCCACCCATAACACCAAAAGTAGCAATATTTTTCGGAAACGCCGCTTCATGCGAGACTCTCCTTCCGGAACCGGTGGACGGTGCAACAGCAGTGGACTACCGGGTGGGAGGAGCCCGCGAAGCGAGCAGCGGGCAGAGCGGCGATGACGGAAGGCTACACCGTTCGAAAACGCGGCGAACCGAAACCGTCGTCAGGCAAACACAGAAGAGGCAAAGCGGAACCAGAACTGCGGCGGATTGCGCGAAAGACGCGGGCGCGAACACCGCACAAAGCAGGGCGGCGACCATCAGCAGCGCGAGCAGTTTCCGCGGGGAATTCATCTACAGTCCTGCCTTGATAGTACCGCGAGAGCGTATGGCAGCGTCGTATGTCAGCGCGGATACGCGCCCACAATCTTTTTCACCAGTCCGTGAAATCGGTGAAACCAGGGTGTGCCGTCAAAGAACATATAGGGGCACTCGCCTGCGATCGCGCGGATCCCGTTGGCCTCACAGATCTGTAGCGCGCCGTCGGTAAGCGCGCCCTGACTGGCGCCGCGGTAGAACCAGACCCGCTTGATGCCCGCTTCCACGCACTCCCGGACCAGCAGGTTGGTCACGGTCGGGGATGTCATCAACAGGACGCTTTCCACGGGTGGCTGGATGTCCCGCAAATGGGCGAAACAGCGGGCGCCCTCGATCTCCGCGGCTTCGGGGTGGACCGGCACCGGCTCGTAATCCCGTGTCTTGAATTCGCGGAAGAGCGCTCGCGAGAAGTCTTTCGGTTGGCGGGAGACGCCGATAAATGCGAAGCGCTTTTGTGCCAGGAAGTCCCGAATGTTTTCCATACGCGTCATACCGGATCTCACTTTCCTTTTCTACTCTAACCCGGCGCAAATCGTACCGTAGCCTTCGTAGCGTAGCCTTTTAGGCTGCCATGACCCCATTCATGGGGGCATTCTTGCATTTCTTGAGAATCCCCCGCCTCCTTGCTACCAAATTTATATGTCCTTCCATTCCCGCCACCTCCCTCACTGGCAGCCCGAGGGCGCTCCTGTATTCATCACCTGGCACCTCCGCGGCAGTGTTCCCCGCAACCACTTCCCGCCCCCAGGCCTCAGCGCCGGCCACGCCTTCGTTTGGATGGATCGCTACCTCGACCGAGCCAGCTTCGGGCCCACCTGGCTCAAGCGTGAGGACATTGCCCAAATGGTCTTCGATTGCCTGCACTACGCCGCCGACAATCTCCGCCACTTCGACCTGCACGCCGGCGTGGTTATGCCCAACCACGTTCATGTGCTCCTGACGCCGATCATTACAGCCAGCAAGTTGCTGCAATCGGTGAAGGGATTTTCGGCGCGCGAAGCTAACAAAATTCTCGGGCGAACGGGCGAGCCTTTCTGGCAAGCCGAGTCCTACGATCACTGGGTAAGAAATGATGGGGAGTTCCAGAAGATTGTGGCATACATCGAGGAGAATCCGGTTGGCGCGGGACTGGCTGCATCGGCGGACGATTACCGCTGGTCCAGCGCCTACGCCGGCCAGAAGGCCGTCGTTGCAGGCTGAAAGCCTACGCTACGCTGTTAGTATGCGCTTCTGTGCCGTTCTTCTCGCCGCCACTTTCCCCATCCTGGCGGCCGACGCCCCGATGGATATCCTGGAAGCCGCCAAAAAGGGCAAGGCCAAGGAGATCGAAGCGCTCCTCGCCAAAGGCGCCGATC
>JADGNT010000341.1 GCA_017883345.1 Candidatus Solibacter sp.
ACGAATTCGTCCAATTCCTTCATTTGCGAGCGCTTGATGGGCGCCAGCACAAATTCCGCGCCATCCCGAATCGGGTGGCCCGGATGAATTCCTAACCGTACCCGCACGATCTCGTCGGTCTCTAAGCTCCGGATCGCCGATTTCATCCCGTTGTGCCCGGCTGCCGAACCCTTCGGTTTGATCCTCAACGCCCTCCAGGGCAGGTCCAACTCGTCATACACAATCACCAGTTGGCCCAATTCGATTGCGTGCTTTTCGATCAGCGGCGCGAGCGATGTGCCGCTGAGATTCATAAACGTTTGCGGCTTGGCCAGCATCACCTCGCGCCCGTCGATTTCGCCCACACCGACCAGCGCTTTCGAATCCCTGCGGGTGACGCGTATGCCATGCTGCTCCGCCAGCCGGTCCACTGCCAGAAACCCCAGGTTATGCGGCGTGAGCGCATACTCCTCGCCCGGATTTCCCAAACCGGCCACCAGGAACATGACGCCTTACTTCTTCTTGCCCTTTTCCTTTTCCCCTGCCTCTTCTTCCTTCTTGCCCTTCTTGACGACCACTTCGGGCTCGGCGGCAACAACGGCTTCGGCAACCGGCACGGCGCCTTCCACCGGCGCGACCACTTCTTCGGCGCGCATCGCCACAATGTGCGCGATCACGGTCTGCGAATCGCTGACCAGCTTCATCGAACCGCTCAATTCTACATCGCTGGCGCGCTTGCCCTGCCCGATCATGAGTTCGCTCACCTCTACCGTGAAGCTCTCCGGGATTTCGTCCGGCAAGCACTCGATCTCCACCGCACGCGAGATGATTTCGAGCAATCCGCCCTGCACCTTCACGCCGGCCGGCTCGCCGGAAGTGACTACCGGGACGGTGACGCGGATGCGCTTGGTCAAGTCGATGCGCTTGAAATCGGCGTGCAGCAGCAGGCCCTTGATCGGATCCACCTGCCGGTCCACCACCATGACCGGAGCGGTTTCGCCGCCGTGAATCGCCAGCGTGAAGATGGTGTTCAGCCCCGTCGAGGAACGAATGATCTTGCTGAGTTCGCGCGGGTTGACCGCGACGCTGACCGGGTCCTGGTAAGCGCCATAAACCACCGCCGGGATGTTCCCCGCGGCCCGTGTCCGGCGCGCTTCATTCTTACCGCGCGAAGTACGCACTTCGGCGGCTACCGTAATGTCTTTTCTCAAGTTCGCTTCTCCTGTATCGGGCCTTCGAAGTCCGATTCGCCGGAGTGACAGGCCGGGAGGCCTGTCCTACTGGCTAACGTGGGTTCGAAGACCCGTAAAACCTGAACTACACAAACAACGTACTCACCGAAGTCTCCTCGTGGATCGACCGTATGGCATCCGCCATCAACTTCGCGATCGACAACGACTTGACCCGGCTCGATTTTTGCCCCGCCTCCGAAAGCGGGATCGAATTCGTAACCACCACTTCTTGCAGCTCGGATTCTTCAATCCGGCTCACCGCGGGTCCCGAAAGCACCGCGTGCGTGGCGCAGGCCGAAACACTGGCCGCCCCTTTTTCGAGCAAAGCCTCCGCGCCTTTCACCAGCGTGCCCGCCGTATCGATCAGGTCGTCCACCAACAGACAGTTCCGCCCACTCACGTTGCCCACAACGTTCATGACTTCGGCGACGTTGGCTTCCTCCCGCCGCTTATCGATAATCGCCAGCGGAGCGCCCAATCTCTTGGCGAACGCCCGCGCGCGCTCCACACCGCCCGCGTCCGGCGATACCACCGTCAAATCGGGAATATCCTGCGAGCGGAAGTACTCGATCATCACCGGCATGGCGAACAAATGATCCACCGGGATATTGAAGAACCCCTGAATCTGCGCGGCGTGCAAATCGAGCGTCAGGACCCGGTCCGCCCCCGCCGTTTCGAGCAGCGCTGCGATCAGCTTCGCCGAAATCGGTACCCGGGGTTTGTCTTTACGGTCCTGCCTGGCGTACCCATAATAGGGTAACACTGCTGTGATGCGCTGTGCGGAACTGCGCTTGAGCGCATCGATCATGAGCAGCAGTTCCATCATGTTGCGATCCACCGGGGTACAGGTGGGCTGGATCACAAAGACGTCCTCTCCGCGCACATTCTCCCGGAGTTGAAGGTAGATTTCCCCGTCGGAAAACTGCTTCACCATGGCAACGCTCTGCTCGAGTTCCAGCGCCTGGCAAATCTCCTTCGCCAACGCTGGATTCGCGTTGCCCGCGAATACTTTAAGGCGGTCGCGGTCGTGAGTCATCCTGAGTACCGGCTTTGAAGCGGCCATAATCCTGGCGTCGTGTGCTCTTTCAGTGCCCGCCGCCACAGCGCGCGATACCGCGCGCGGCCGACCAGCGAAATTGGAAACGTCTGTACTTCTCCCAACAACTCCCTTGCGCGGGAAATCCCGTTACCATCCGGGAACAACCCGAACAGGGCGCTGCCGCTGCCCGTCATTAGGGCCACGGTCGCGCCCGCACGCACCAATCGCTTCTTGAGTGTAGCCAACTTCCGGTGCTGTTCGAAGACCACGCTTTCAAAATCGTTGCGGGCGGAAGCCAGACTACCCGTATCCCACGTAACCGACTGGAAACTAACTATTTTATTTTGTTGCAATTCGGTTGTCAAACGGGGGCTCAGGTCGCGATAGGCCCGCGCCGTGTCCACATGGATGCCCGGAGCCACCAGAATGCCCTGTTGCGCCGGCGCGTCCGGCAGCGGAAACACCTCCGACCCGCGCCCGATTCCGACCGCCGTTCCGCCCAACAAAAAGAACGGAACATCGCTGCCCAATTGTTCGCCGATGGCAGTCAACTTAGGCAGATCCGGGTTGTGCCCAAGTGTCCGCCCCACCAGCGCCGGCAATGCCAGCAGCACCGCCGCCGCATCGCTCGATCCGCCGCCCAAGCCCGCGCCCATGGGGATCCGCTTGGTCAGCCGCATCTCGATTCGCCCGGTGGCGCGCATCGCCTCCATCGCCAGCCGCGCCGCGCGCACCACCAGGTTGTCGGCGATCTTGAGATCGTCCACCAGCGAGATGGCGGTTTTCCGCGACGGCGTGTAGGCGATCTCCAGCGTGTCCGCCAGCGAGATGGTCTGGAACACGGTGCGCAGTTCGTGGAAACCATCGGACCGTTTGCCGAGCACACGCAGATCGAGGTTGATTTTAGCCAGCGCCCGCACCCGGGCTTGGCGCGGCATACTCATGTGGGGCTCATTTCGGACTCATTTGTCGTATTCGAGCAGCGAGAAGACGTCGTGCCCGCTCAACCGCCCGCGCCCGCCGAGGAAGGTCAACTCCACCACGAAGCCCAGTCCCACCACCACGCCCCCGGCGTCCTCTACCATCCGCGCCGCCGCCGCCGCCGTGCCGCCGGTGGCCAGCAGGTCGTCCACGATCAGCACGCGGTCGCCCTGGCGCACCGCGTCCTTGTGCATCTCCAGCGTGTCCGTGCCGTACTCCAGGTCGTAGGTCACCCTCACGCACTCCGCGGGCAATTTCTTGGGCTTGCGCACCGGCACGAAGCCCGCGCCCAGGGCATACGCCAAGGCCGGCGCGAAGATGAATCCGCGCGCCTCGATGCCCAGCACCACATCCACCTGCGTATCGCGGTAGTGGTCCTTGAGTCCGTCGATGACGCCGCGCAAGCCGGCCCTGTCCTTGAGCAGCGTCGTGATGTCGTAGAAGAGGATGCCGGGCTTGGGAAAGTCGGGCACCTCGCGAATCAGTGTTTTGAGGTCCATACGGGAACGACCCGTATTGTCACACGCGGGCAGGGACCGGTTCAACCACCGTGCGGAGAAGGGCGCTTCGGTGGAGGCCGTTAATGCAGGTTGTCCAGCCTGTCATCGTGCCGATCGAGTCGCTGCTCGTGGATCTCGGCTACGTGCAGCAGACTCGCGATGCCTTCCATGATTTCGCCCAAGCGCCTGTCGCGCTGTTTGTTCTCCGCCGCCAGTTGTTTGTTCTCCGCCGCCATAGCCGCCAGGTTCTCAGCCGCCTGGCGGTTCTCGGCCACTATCAACTCCACGCTTTGGGTGAGCGCTTCGTGCCGCTCGGTCAGCCGCTCCAATCTCTCGTCTAGGGTCATCCGGACTTCTCCTGTTTCCGCGACTATTTCAGAATAGCAATACTGGGCGAACTCAGAACCCCGCCAGGCTCAACCGCCGTGCAGCGAATTCCACACCATCATCGCCGTCAGCCCGATCATCACCACGCTCGTCGTCACCGCGATCGCGTTGGCCCACATGCCATTCTTCCAATCGCCCATCAGCCCCCGCTTGTTCACCAGAATCAGCATGAAGATCAGCACGAAGGGGATCAATACCCCGTTGGCCACCTGCGAGAGCAGAATCAGCTTCATCAGCGGCAACCCCGGAATCAGCACGCACCCCGCGCCCACCACGATCAGGAACGTGTAGAGCCCATAGAAAATCGGCGCCTGGGTAAGCCGCTTGTCTACACCCGATTCGAAGCCTAGCCCCTCGCACACGTTGTACGCCGTTGCCAGCGGCAGAATCGCCGCCGAGAGCATCGACGCATTCACCAGTCCGACGGCGAACAGCAGCGTGGCGAACCTCCCCGCGAACGGCTTGAGCGCCAGCGCCGCCTCCGCCGCGTCGCCGATATTCCGATGCCCCGATTGGTACAGCGTGGCGGCGCACGCCACCACGATGAAAAACGCGATCACGTCGGTCACGACGCAGCCCAGAATCACGTCCCACCGCGAAAGCGAAAAATGTTTCTCCGTGATCCCCTTCTCCACAATCGACGCCTGCAAATAGAACTGCATCCACGGCGTGACCGTTGTGCCGACCAAGCCCACGATCATCACCAGGTAATCCGGATTCGCATTCCACTCCGGGATCACCGTCCGGCGCAGCGCCTCCGGCCAGTCCGGGTGCGCCAGGAAGGCCGAAATCGGGTAGGTGAAGTAGATCAGCGAGAGCAGGATGAAGATCCGCTCCACCGGCTTGTACGACCCGCGCACGATCACAAACCACACCACCGCCGCGCCCACCGGCACGGTGAGGTACTTCGAGATCCCGAAGATCCCCATGCCGCTGGCGATGCCGGCGAACTCCGCCGCGATGTTGCCCAGGTCGGCCAACCCCAACACCACCATGGTGAAGAAGGTGATGCGCAGGCCGAACTCCTCGCGGATCAGGTCCGAGAGCCCCTTCCCGGTCACCGCCCCCATACGCGCCGCCATCTCCTGCACCACAATCAACGCGACGGTCGTCGGGATCAGCGTCCAGAGCAGGGAGTAGCCGAACTTGGCGCCCGCCTGGGAGTAGGTGAGGATGCCCCCGGGATCGTTATCCACGTTGGCCGTGATGAATCCGGGCCCCATCACCGCGAAGAACGCCGCCAGCCGGAACCAAACGAGTTTCCACCCCAACCGCCGCGCGCGGTGCGGCCGGGTGGCAGGGGTGTCGTGGGCGGAGTGCATGCAGGCTATGTGTAAAGTGTAGCCTGTGGGCCGCGGCAAACCTGGAAAGAATGCCCCCTCGAAAGGGGGCATGGCAGCCTGAAAGGCTACGCTACCGCTGAATGCGCGCCGATCCGCCCTGGGCGAACGCGCGCACCTGCTCTACCGTCGCCATCGTGGTGTCGCCCGGGAACGTGGTGAGCAGCGCGCCGTGCGCCCAGCCCAGCTTGACCGCGTCCTCCGGCGATTCGCCCGTCAGCAAGCCGTAGAAGAAGCCCGACGCATATCCATCGCCGCCGCCCACCCGATCGTGCACGTGCAACTCCGCCGTCGGCGACATGTAGGTCTGGCCGTTGATCCACGCCACCGCGCCCCAGCTATGGTGGTTGGTGGAGTGTACCTCCCGCAGCGTGGTCGCTACGATCTTCACATGCGGATGCTTCTTCACCACGGTATCGATCATGCCGAAGAACGCGCTCGGGTCCAGCTTCGATTTCGCCGCTACTTCCGGTCCGGGAATACCGAGGCCCTTTTGCAGATCTTCCTCGTTGCCCACCA
>JADGNT010000342.1 GCA_017883345.1 Candidatus Solibacter sp.
TTGTATAAGGCAAAGGATACGATTCGTCGAAATCATCGACACCCCAGGACAGCCGACCCTCCGTGTCGCGCCAGGTTCCAAAACTGCCGACATGGAGATCTCCTACTGCCAATACTTTGGGGGCATCACGCAGGCTGGCGCATACGTCCGGCCAGAGTTGAGCCCACCGGTAAAATGTCCCGCGGAAAAAGAGGAATGGGCTGTCTCTCATTTGCTTGTGCTTCAATCGCAGGTGGGCTTCGATGACGGCCGTACAACTGCGCATCCAGTTTTCGTAGCTCTGGGTCGCCTTATGAATATTCATTTTTCTGCTGCCCTTTGTGCGTCCGTCGAATCATCAGCGTCCTGCGCACCTTGCGCCGCAGTCGCGCCGGCAGCAACGTGCGCGGCGGGGGACTGTGTTTGTTTAGACTTTTCGCTCTTACGGGGAATCCGTTCTAACCCACGCGGCTTTCCGACGCGTCAGCTTCTTTCCCTTTTGGTTCGACTGCAATCCTGGGGGTCGGATCACCAAGCCACAGTATCAGTTTAGTTGAACTGTGGGCCTGACCGTTGAATCTTGTGGCGGCGGCTCCGGGAAGCACACCTGGAGCCGTCAGCCATAAGGGTCTCCACAACGCCCTTGCGACCGTTTATGGGTTCCGCTTGCCCCCGTCGCCCACTCGTGGAAGCGCCAGCGAGCGGTGCCTGGCCGGTGATTACCCGCCGAAAGTCGCCAAATGGCGAGCGATCCGCCCGTGCACCGTTCTGGTCTCCAGAGGTCCGAATACGCCCCTTCGGCGTGAGGGGAGATCTGGTCCGACGCGGCGCGAAGCCGCCTGGGTGCGCGCCGAAGTTGCAGGGGTCGTTTGCGCAACTGCCCACTCCTATGGGCGGGCGTCTTGATCTGTCAGATACCAGGGGATGTTGATCACCATAATCCGCCTGTCGCCCTGGAATAGGAGCAGGGCTTTTAGCGCGGCGGAGCGATGGTTATGCAGCAGATTCAAATACCAACGGAACTCCACCAACTCCGGAGTAAGTACCGCGATCTGCCGTCCGGGATTGTTCTTTTCAAGATCGAGCGCGTAATCCAGAATCGGCCGGATCACGAACCGGTAGGGAGATTTGAGAATCACCAGACGTGGCCCAGCCAACCCGGCTCTGCGCGCCGGTTCTTCCACTAACTGGGCCCACTGGCTCGCAAGGGTATCGGACTCTTGGTCGTAGTCCACGTGCAATGCCAGGACGTCGGGAGAAATTGTCATCGCGAAGCGCAATGCTTTCTGCGTGATGCGGCTCCAACGGTCGATGGTGATAACAACTATTGGCGGGGTTAGGTCTCGGATGTTTAACGGCGCGCCATTATCGGTCTCTCCAGCCACGTAATCGAAGTGGCGCTTTACCAGCCGCATCATGAGAATGAGCCCGGGAATCAAGAGCAGCGTAATCCAGGCGCCTTCGGTGAACTTGGCGATCAGTACGATGATCACCGTGAGTCCGGTCGCGAGCGCTCCCAATCCGTTCACGAACATGCTTTTGGACGAGCCAGGCCCTCGCACGCGCTTCCAATGCATCACCATGCCGGCCTGGGAGAGTGTGAAGGCCATGAATGCGCCCACGGCATAGAGTGGAATGAGACGGTCGGTAACCCCGCCGAATACGATGAGTAGCGTGCCTGCCAACAGGGCCAGAGCGTATACCCCTTGGGTATAAACCAGTCGGCGCCCGCGGATCGCCAAGCCATGCGGCAGGAAGCCGTTCTGCGCGATGGCCCGGGCAAGTCTGGGAAAATCGGCGAAGGCCGTGTTAGCCGACAGAGCCAAAACTACCAGGATCGATCCAATGCTCACTCCGTAGAAGATGCCCTTGCCGGTGATGGCGACAAGCAACTGCGAGAGCACACTTTGATAGCCCGATTGGCCGGGAGGCGTGGCGGCCACGCCATACGCCCTGCAAAGAAATGCGATGCCGGCCAGCATCACCGTGAGAATTCCGATTACCACGGTAAGGGTGAGGCGTGCGGTGACGGAAGCTGGTTCCTTGAAAGCCATCACACCATTGCTTACGGCCTCCACCCCTGTCATGGCCGTGCACCCGCTGGCGAATGCCCGGAGCAGCAGCCAAATGCCCAGGGCTTCGGCGGTCCCCATCAAGTGGGGTGGCGCGATCACGGGGACGGGATGACCGCCGGACGCCAACGTTTTGATGACGCCCAGCGCGATCATGGCCAGCAGGCAGAAGATGAACAGATATGTTGGGACACGGAAAATGGCGCCGGCTTCGCTGACGCCCCGGAGATTCACCAGCGTTACCACAATAAGAATTGCCAGGCACAGAGCTAGCGTATGCTTCTCCAGCGAGGGCATGGCGGAAATCAGGGCACCCACGCCAGCCGAAATGCCCACCGCTGCTGTCAGGACGTAATCCACCATCAGCGAGGCTGCGGCCAACAATCCGGGCCACACGCCAAGGTTTTCACTGGCGACCGTGTACGATCCGCCACCCTGCGGATACGCCATGATGGTCTGGCGGTAGGAGAAGTATACGATGGCGAGGAGGAAGATGATACTGATACTGATGGGGACTATGTAAGCCACCCCGGCCATTCCCAGAGGAATCAAGAGCGTCAGTGCAGCTTCCGGCCCATAGGCGGCGGAGCTGAGCGCATCCAGGCCGAAAATGGGAATCCCTTTGGCGGGTCCTATTCGTTCAGCCTTCTCTTCCTCGGTCGCAAGCGGTCGGCCCAGCAGCAGATCGATAAGATCCATGGGTCTATTCTCCCCCAAGCCTGCGTACAACGATGGCGTCAAACTGGTACCCAATCGGAGTTGATTGGCTGGGAACGCACGACGGCGATGGGCTGGTGGCGAGCTTGATATACGGACTGAGAGGGACCGGTCGGCGGGCATTGGATCGGCGTTCCATCCGACCGCGTCGTAGGCATGTCGGACTGTGGCGGGCGGCGGCCCCGAATAGATATGCCAGCGATAGAAACTCGCTTGTCGCAAAGGGGCGGCCTCTAGCCCCGGCGCTTACTGATCACCTGGCATCGTCTGGCTCGATGCCAATCCGATGGTTGACCGCGCAGCGCAGCTTCTGCTTGCATCCAAGGTAACGCCCTGTGGTCTGGGTAACGCCCTGTGACACGTGTTCTGGCATCCTTCCATTCATCGACCGCCACCTTGACCCAACCGGGGATTGGAACCGTATGGATGTGACCGGCTTTGCCCAATAGGTCGGCGATGACCCAGTGCTCCTCACGCATTTGGATGGAATCCACGCGCAGCGCAAGCAATTCGCCGCGGCGCAATCCACACCCGATGTAGCCTGCGGCTCGAATAATCAGGTCAGGAGAGCCGCGTTCGCCAAACCAGATTGTTGCGCCCACGCCGACATGGGGTTACGTCGCGGCGGTGGTGTAGAGCACCCACACTTCGATGACGCCCGCGGTCAGCGGACCAGTGGCGACCGTGACGTTGATCTTGCCGGCTGCCGTCATCTTGAACGCGGTGGCCACGCACGTCGGCACGATCACCGCATCCGCACTGAGCGACGCCTTGGCGGTGGCGGTCAGAATCGAGGCGGCGCCGGAACCGGCCGCGGTCCCGATCGACACCGTGGCACTTCCAGCGGCGGCGACAGCCTTGGTGGAGTTCACCCCGTCGCCGCTCACAACCGCGTAATCCGGGATAGTGTCGCTGACGCCACCTTGAGGCCGTGCGCCTGCCCCGAGGAGCCAGGCACGCCAAACAGGTTGACCCGCACTGTGGCGACGCTGACCGCGCTGAAGAGCGAAGACCTCGAGGGCACGGCGAAGATGAAGGTTGCGGCGCAGATCAGAGGACTCAGGCGTCAGGACCAGGCTTTGGAGCAACTGGTTGTACGTCTCTCGCTTGAAGGCGGCGTCAGTTCCATCAGTTGGTCCGTCACGGCGCAAGTATTGGAGTAATCGAGCGCTGGGTTGCCCTCAGTTTACGGCCATGTTGAACGCGGTGACGTTTCTGTTGAGGTTCTGTCCACCTCAACGTCAAACCTTTTCCTGAGGTGTCGCGCAGAAGAGCGCCTCCACCAAGGGCTCCAGCCAGCAGCGATCCGCAGCCGCATTGTAGGCATCCCACGTCTCGATTACGCCCTTGATCCGCGCGACCTCGGAGTCCGTGAACTCAAAGTCCTTGGCAGGGACCGATAGCGCGGGGTTCCATACCACACGCTCCTGGCCAGCGACCCTCTCGCGCTTTAGGTCGAGCCCTTTTCCCTCGTCAGCGTCAAGTGCGATCTTGTCCTGCACCGCCCAGATCGCGCGAATAGACCCCACGTCGGCCCGCTGCGCGCCCAGCAAGGCGTGCAGGTTCAGACGCTGGGTGTGACCCAGTGTCAATGTCATCGGTTTGTCCTTTCGGGATTACGGATTGGAATACAACAGGATGTAGCCCGCCGTGACTCCAGCAGGCGTTTTCACTTTCAGCACGCCGGACCATCCGGACGGATTGCTGGCGCCCATCAGTTCGGCGAGGCGGTAGCCGTTGCCGGTGCCACCCGCCAGGATCAACTCGCCGCCAGCGGTGACCTCGAGCAGCCTGTGGTCTGCCAGGTTCGATCCGGGACCGTAGATCCGAAGCGGCGACTCCCCGTTGTCCCTTGCGGAGATCACTACCGAGCCGCAGGCGATTCCGGCCGTGATTACGGTGGTCTGCGACGCCCACGTTCGGGCGTAGCCGGTTTTCGGATCGTTACCCTGCTGCAGGCATGCGCCCCACAGGTAGATGGCGCCGCTGGTCCAGTTGTCGCCGTTGCCGGCGAACTGGCGCACGACGATCCAGAGTCCGGTCTGCCCGCCAGCCAGCGTGCCGGTGATCTTGAACCGCTGCCACGCCGTCGTGAGTGTGATGCTCGTGGGGCCCGCGAGGTAGCCGGCATAGCCGTTGTCCACGATGGCGACTGAAACCTGCCTCGTTCCGGACGCGACCTTGGCCCACACGTAGAACGTGTACTGGCCTCCGGACGTGAGACCCGCCACCTGCTGTTGGATGACCGGCGTCGCGGTCACCGGAGTGATGGTGTCCGCAGTCGAGTTGCCATCGGGCGCGGCAATAGCGTTCGCGGTAACCGAGCAGGAGCCGCCGTTCTTGTCCCAGGTCGCCACGGTGAAGTCCTCGGAGTACTTCGCCATGTTCTCGAAGGGCCCGCCGACTGTCTGATAGGCGCCGGATTCGAGCGACTGGAAGTGGGAGTCCAGGTAGGCCCACTGGTTGTTCGCCGCCACATAACCAAAGGACGCTCCGCCGGAGCCATCGCGCAGAACCAGCGTGCTGGCCGTCGCGCTGGCCGTGCCCGACGTGCGGGCGTTGTCGAGAGTCCCACTTACGATGTCCGTGGCGGCGTGGGTGTGGGCGGCATTCGCCTTGGCCGCGCTGCTGCCGTTCACCAGGACGCAGTCCGTGGCGGTTCCGGCCGCGCCGTCCAGTTGGCCGGAGGAGTTGATGACCGCCGCCTTCGAAACGGCCCACGCGCCGCCCTTCACCGGGCGGTTCGTCAGATCGGTCGCCAGACTGGTCACGTCCGATTCGGCGTGCGTGTGCGCCGGGAGATCGCCGGCCAGAAGCGTGTCCCACGCCGGGGGTGCGGACACCGTGCCGGTCCCGGTCTGCCGCAGGAACTTCCGGGTCGCGGTGGTGTTCCCCGCGAGGCGCGCCCAAGCGGGCGTCCCGTTCGCCGCGATCAGGTCGCCCAGGACCGGCGCGGCGGTCACCGTGTCCGGGTGCGTCGCTGACAGGAGGTTGTGGGTGCTCGCGCCGCTTGCAGCCGCCACGGTGACGTTCACGCGGTCGTTGCCGGAATCGTCCGCGACCGTGAGCGTCACGTTCGCCCCCTCGATCAGATTCAACGCCCGGCGCGTTCCGATGGCCGTTCCCGCCTTCTGGATCGTGAACGGCAGCGCTCCGGAAACGATATCGGTTGCCACATGGGTGTGGGCGGGGATGTCGCCA
>JADGNT010000010.1 GCA_017883345.1 Candidatus Solibacter sp.
TACAGGCCAACAGCAAGGGCGCGCTTCAGATCGTGCAGTTCCTCAAGGGGATGCTGGAGCGCCGCATGTCGCCGAAGAATCTGTCGGGACCGATCGGCATCGGCACCATGGCGGGCGCCGCCGCCCGCGAAGGTCCGACCGAGTTCTTCCAGTTGATGTGCATGGTGAGCCTCAACCTGGCCATCTTCAACCTGCTGCCCATCCCGATTCTGGATGGCGGCGTGATCGTGATGCTGCTGGTGGAAATGACGATGCAGCGCGATCTCAGCCTCACCGTCAAGGAAGCGGTGTTTAAGGTCGGCTTCGTCTGCATCATGGTGATTGTGGCTTTCGCCATTTATAACGACATCTCGAAGATTCTCCCCGCCGGTTGAGCTGCGCTGGGGTGTCATTGAGATGCGCCGAAACTTTCGCCGCCGCCCGCTCATCTGCTAAGCTGATCCACGCATGCACTGTACCTGCGTCCGACAGAGCGATCTGCCCAATACTACGCGCTTGTTCGCGGACGTACTGTATCATCCCGATAGAACCGCCCCTTTTTACCAGCATCCGCTGCGCGGCCTGGAAGCTTTTCAAGCCGCCGCCCGGCAGATCGAGTTTTCCGGGGAGCGCCGCGCAGGGTTGATCGACGCGTTACGAGTGCAGAATCCCGAGAGTCCGGCGCTCCAACGCCTGGCGCAACCCGGCACGGTCGCGGTGGTGACCGGCCAACAGGTGGGATTGTTTTCGGGCCCCTGCTACACCATTTACAAAGTGCTGCACGCGGTGAAGCTGGCCGCAGAGCTTTCCGCCAACGGATTGCCCGCGGTTCCGGTCTTCTGGCTGGCCACGGAGGATCACGATTTCGCCGAGGTTAACCACGCCTGGGTCTTCGGCGCGGACCATCAGCCAAGGAAAATGGAGATGCGCCGCGCCTCGGTCGAGCAACCCGCCGGCGAGGTAGCTCTATCGGCGCCGCCGGTGCGCGAACTGCGCGCCGCGCTGCATGGGCTGCCATTCGGCGAAGAAGTCGCCGACATGGTAGAAGAAACCTACCGCGCCGGCAACACCATGGGCAAGGCGTTCAGCGAACTGCTGCGCCGCCTGCTGGCGCAATTCGACATCCTGTACGTGGACCCGATGCTGCCGGCCTTCCGCGCTCTCGCCGCTCCCGCGCTGCGCTCCGCCGTGGCAGCCGCGGAGGAGCTCACCACCGGCGTCCTGGCGCGCAACCGCGAACTGGCCGAGGCCGGATATCATGCCCAAGTCCATGTGGAAGAGCACACCTCGTTCGTCTTCCTGCTGGAAAATGGCAAGCGCCTCGCCCTGCGCCGCAGCGGCAACGAATACGTCCACAATAGCCGCCGCTTCACCAGCCAGGAGTTGATGGACCGCGCCGCCTCACTTTCGCCCAACGCCATCCTCCGCCCGGTGATTCAGGATTCGATGCTGCCCACGGTGAGCTACATCGGCGGTCCAGCCGAGACCGCGTATCTGGCGCAATCCGAGGCCCTCTATCGCGTCCTGCTGGGGCGTATGCCGGTCGCCATGCCACGCGCGAGCTTTACTATCCTGGATAGCCGAAGCGCCAAGTTGATGGAGCGCAACCATCTTTCGCTCGGCGATTTCTTCCACGGCGAAATCTCGCTCAAGGAACGCATCGCCTCACGTCTCGTGCCGCCCGCACTGGCCGGCAGCATGCGCGAATCCGCGGCGACCGTAGGGAGCGCCGTGGCGCGCATGCGCGCCGAGTTAACGGCATTCGACCCGACACTCGCCCAAGCGCTCGACCGCAGCGCCAGAAAGATCGACTACCAGCTCGCCAAAATGGAACGCAAGACCGGCCGCGAAGCCATGCGCCGCGATGAATACGCCGAGCGCGATGCCGCCTCGCTCTACGGACTGATCTACCCGGAGCGGCACCTACAGGAGCGCCTCTACTCCATGCTCCCCTTCCTGGCCCAACACGGCCTGGATCTGATCGGCTCCATCTACGAAGCCATCGAACTGGAGTGTTCCGACCATCGCGTGATGGTGATGTGAGACCCGGGGACAGACCCGGGGACAGACAGGCCTGACAGCGAATTTCCGGCAAAAAGCGCCGGAAATTCATGTCAGGCTTGTCAGTCCCCGGGGATCCGCTCGGGATATAATCGCTTCCGGGGGGGGAAATCCCAGGATGCCTAAAATCGAAAGCTACGCGCCCGGATCATTCTGCTGGGCGGACCTTGCGACCACCGATGCGGCGGCCGCGAAACACTTTTACGGGGAAATGTTCGGCTGGACCGCGGTCGATATCCCGATGCCGGAAGGCGCTTACACGATCTTTCAATCCGGCGGCAACGATGCGGCAGCCATGTACCCCGCTGGCCCGGGCATGCCGGCCCACTGGGGGGTCTATTTCTCGGTGGCCGCCGCCGACGAATCGGCGGCGCAGGTCGAGCCGTGCGGCGGAAAGCTCATAGCCGGACCGTTTGACGCCATGGACGCGGGCCGTATGGCGGTGGCCCAGGATCCGCAAGGCGCGGTGTTTTCGTTGTGGCAGGCCAAGCGGCACATCGGCGCCACGCACGGCGGACCGCTGGGGCAAGTGGTGTGGCCGGAACTGGCGACCGGCGATCCGGCGGGCGCGGCCGGGTTCTATACCCGTCTGTTCGGCTGGAAGACGAAACCCGAAACCGTTGGCGCGGACGCGCCCTATGCCGAGTGGTTGAACCAGGGAGCGAGTATCGGCGGCCTGATGCCCATGCAGGGCGATCAGTGGCAGGGTATCCCGCCGCACTGGATGATCTATATCACGGTGGCCGATTGCACGGACCGCGCCGCTCGCGCCGGTCAACTCGGCGGCAAAATCTGCGTGCCTCCCAGGGACATCCCGAATGTGGGACGCTTCTCGGTGATCTTCGATCCCCAGGGCGCCGCGTTCTCCATCATTCAGATGACCGCCGTGCATCATCCGGCTACAGCCTGATGGCGCGGCCCGCTGGCTCAGAACGTCAGAAGAAAACAATTAGCCGCCGATGAACGCCGATAAACGCGGATAAACAAGAATTTTTGCTTATCCGCGTTCATCTGCGTTCATCGGCGGCCAGTTTTGGCTTGAGGCCTTTGGCGATCATATCGGCCAATCCCAGGCCGCCTTTTTGCGCCAGGACGGCGGCGAATTGCTGCTCGGCATAATCGGTGGCACATTCGGCGGAGGAGTCCTCGCCGCCGAGCCACCCCGAGCCGCTCTGCCGCGCGGACCGCAGAATCTGTCCGATTAAGAGGGCTTCGAATTGCTGCGCGGCGTCGCGCACTTTTTCTGGAGTGTCCGCTTTGGCGGTGGTGGTGGCGGGCAAGGCGACGGAAGAAATTGCCAGATCGCTCATCCGATCACCTCGATTTCCGCTTCGAGAGCGCCGGCGGTGCGCAAGTTTTGCAGGATCGCAATCACCTCGCGCGGGGTGGATCCGATGGAGGCGAGCGCGCGCACCAGCTCCTCGACGGTTGCGCCCTGCTTCAACACGAGGTTGCGGGCCTTTTCTTCCTTCGCCGCGACAGTGGTCTGCGGAACCACTTCGGTAGTACCCGCGGCCATGGGGTTGGGTTGCGAGACGTGCAGCACGGTCTGGATCTCGACGGTGAGATTGCCATGCAGGGCGGCTACCGGCATACTGGCTACACCGTGGTGGACAGCGTGAGCGTGCTCGGCACTCACCTTTCCGAGCCGATTCGCCGCTACGCCCACGAACTGTTTTCGCGGCAGGATGCCAAGCGCCTGCTGGACCGGGTGGCTGTGGAGCACCCCAAGGTCGTCGAGGATGTGGTTCCCAAGCTGCTGCCCCTCTACACCGTGCAGCGCGTGCTGCAGAACCTGTTGCGCGAGCGCGCGTCGATTGGCGACGCGGTCTCGATTCTGGAGGCGCTCGGCGAGGCTGGCGGTTGCCCCCGCAATCCCGTGCTGCCGACCGAGTATGTGCGGCAGTCCATCCGTCGCGCCGTGGTCAAGCCGTATCTGATCCGGGCGGGCGACCTGCCTGCCTGGTTCATCGATCCGCCGATCGAGCAGGCGGTGGAATCGGCCGTCGAACACGGCGAACAGAACAGTCGCATTTCACTTCCGCCGCAACAAATTCGCGACATCCTCAATCGCATTTCGGCACGCATCCAACAGCCAGAGACACCGGTTGTGGCGATCACCTCCAGCGGCGCGCGCTATTTCCCGCGTCAACTCGGTGAGCCCACCCTGCCCAACCTCTTTTTCCTGGCGCACAACGAAATCCCGCCCGGTCTGCGCGTGCAATCGCTGGGCAATCTTCAATAGCCGCCTACAGAAAATCCGCATTTCCGCCGATAGATTCCACGTGTAGCGGCCTGCTAAGCGGCCGGAGAACGAGATGAAGATCAAATCCTACTATTCCCGCACCGTGGAGGACGCGATGGCCGCCGCGCGTCATGAGATGGGGCCGGACGCGATGCTGGTGAACAGCCGCAAAGCGCCGCCGGAGGCTCGCCATCCCGGCGAGTACGAAGTTGTCTTTGCCGACGTCGCTGCCGCCGGAGGCCTCCCTGAAACTTCCGGGCGAGCGCAGCGAGTCGATGGCAGTTCCTCCGTCGCCCGTGACCGACCGGCTCTCCATGGAGGTCGCGGAACTCAAGAAGGAGTTGGCAGGGATGCGGCACGCGATCACCCGCACGGCCTACGCGCCGGCACAGTGGATCGGCGTCTCGCAGGACCTATCCGATGCCTATGCCGCGCTCACCGCCGCGGAGGTATCGGCGGAGTTGGCCCGCGAGATTGTGCAGGCCGCGGGGGACCGCTTGAACGGCCACCGCCTTCCGCCTGGGCCGGCCACGAAGAGGACGGACGGTTCTGCCTTCCAGCGGCCACTCATCGAGGAAACCTCCAGCCGCTTCACCGCCGATGCGACGCTGGGCCGCAGCCCCGCACAACCGCGCATCGTCGCTCTGGTGGGGCCTCCCGGTTCAGGCAAGACGACTACCCTGGTCAAACTTGCAGTCAACTACGGTCTGGCCGCTCGCCGGCCCGTTCTGCCGCTCTCCATCGATACGCACCGCGTCGCCGCCGCCGATCGGCTACGCTCCTACGCCGCGATCCTCGGCATCGGTTTTCAGTTGCTGGAGACGGTATCGTCACTGGCTCAGGCGATCGAGGAAAACCGCGGGAAGGAACTGATCTTCATCGATACCCCGGGGTTGGCCTACGGCGACCTCGAAGATTCGGAAAGTCTGGCGCACTTTCTTGCCACGCGCGGCGATATCGACACGCACCTCGTGCTCCCGGCACCCATGAAGGCGGCCGGCCTTTCACGCATGGTGGATGCTTTCGAAATCTTACGGCCGCGGCATCTTCGGTTCACGAAACTTGATGAAACCGGGTCCTACGGGCCGATCTTCAGTGAAGCGGCGCGGACCGGCAAGCCGTTGTACTTCTTCGCCGCGGGCCGGCGCATTCCCGAGGATCTCGAAGCCGCCAGCCCCGAGCGCGTGCTGGATCTAGTGTTGCCAAGCGCCGGCGGCAGGACGCGATCGGCCGCATAGAAAGGTAGCAGGTGATGGGTGGAATCGTATGTATGGCTACACGGTGTCTGGTGAGATGACCGACGAGAGGCGCGAGCGTCTCATTCTGGAACACCTGCCCCAGGTACGGCTGATCGCCCGGCGGATTCAGGAGCGTCTGCCGGATAGCATCAGCCTCGACGACCTGGTTTCTACCGGTGTACTCGGGCTGATCTCGGCGATCGACCATTTCGACCCCGGCCACAACGTCAAGTTGAAAACCTACGCCGAGTACAAGATCCGTGGTGCCATTCTGGACGGCCTGCGCGGCTTGGACTGGGCGCCGCGCCAGAAGCGCCGTAAGTCGAAACAAATCGAAGCGGCCATCGCCATCGCGGAGCAGCGCTTGCAGGGCCCGCCCTCGGAGGAGGATATCGCCGCTGAACTCGCCATCACGCTGGACAAGTATCACGAGTGGCTGGTGGAGATCCGCGGCCTCAATCTGGCCAGCCTTGAGTATGCCGGCAGCGATCAGGGCAAGGACCTGCTGCACTATCTGCCCGACACCGGCGAAAATCTTCCTTCCACGCTGCTGGAACGGGCGGAACTGGAGAAATTGCTGGCGTCGAGCATCGAGCTGATTCCAGAAATCGAGAAAACCGTGCTCAGTCTCTACTACCACGAGGAATTGACGCTACGCGAGATTGCCCAGGTGGTAAACCTGCACGAGTCGCGCATCTCGCAGTTGAAGTCGCAGGCCATCGTGCGGCTGCGCGGCCAGTTGGCCGAACAATGGCCGTCCACGCGGGGGATGGCCGGGGCATGACCGCCAGCGGAGCCCACGACCAGGTGACGGAGCAGATCGGCGGCCTGCTCGATCACTGGACGGTGGGCCTGGCCGAAGTGGTGGCGTCCATGGCCGGCCAGAAGCGCGAGGTGAGCTGGGAGGCCACTGCCATGCCGCCGGCCGGGCCGGACCTGTTGTGGTGGGAGCAGCCTTTCCAGACCGTCCCGGGCGCGGTGGTCTGGGTAGCGACGCCGCGCAGCACCTGGGAGCATGCCGGCACGCTGAGGCTGAAAGCCGCCGGCCTCGAAACCGTCGAAACCAACGAGGCTCGCAACACCTGGTTGGAGATTCTAGGCCAATCGCTCTTTGCTCTGGCCCGTTCGATTGGCGGCGTGCCGGGTCGCGAAGTAGCGTGCGACACCGGGGCGGAGCGCGCACCCGAGGCGAACCCGGAAGCCGCGGCGTCGGTTTTGCTAACCTTTGGCGAAACGCCTCAAGCTCCGCTTTGGATCGGCTTCAGTCCCAAGTTGGTGGCCCTCCTCTCGCATCCGGCAGGCGGCGAGAGCATCGAAGCGCAGACCGGCCATGCGGATGCCGAGGACGGCGCGGTCCACGCCGGCCGCGGCGATATCCCGCCAACCATGGACCTGCTGCTGGATGTCGAATTGCCAGTGAGTGTTTCATTCGGTAAGACGGAGATCCCAATGAAAGATGTCTTGAAGCTGACCACAGGCAGCATTGTGGAACTGAACCGGGGTGTCAACGAACCGGTGGAGGTGTGGGTGAATCACTGCCTCATCGCGCGTGGCGAAGCGGTCGTGGTGGAGGGTAACTACGGCGTACGTATTCAGCAGATCGTCAGCCGGACGGATCGGCTGCGGAGCGTACGATGAACCTGCTGCTTCTGCCCCATAGCATCCTGTGTGGACTGGTACTCTGCGATACCGCGGCCAGCCTGGTCGCGGTCTATCGCGCCCAGTGCCTGCTGCGCGAGATGGACGGACGGGCCGGCGATCGGCAATCGCAGCGGGATGGCGAACTTCAGGCGCGCCGCGACACTCTGGAAGCGCTGGCCGCTCAGCTCCACGATCCGCGGAATCACACGCCGGTTGCGCCGCCGCCCGGACTCCCCAAGCCCGGACTGAACCTCAGCAAACGCTCCCACGCGCTGCGCATGCACCGGCGCGGCGAGGGCGCCGAACAGATTGCCTCCGCCTTGGAACTGCCGCGCCAGGAGGTGGATCTTCTCTTGAAGGTACATCGCAGCGTACTCAGCAGCGTGTAGCCGCCGTCGCTGGGGACTGACAAGACTGACATGAATTTCCGGCGCACTTGGCCGGAAATTCGCTGTCTGTTGGGATGGGCCTTCGGCCCGCGAAACTTCATGAAAAACTGAGCGGGCACGCTGACGGGCAGATGTGGCACACGCACTCTTGCGTGCCGCGTCGGCACTTTTGCCGACGCCCGCTGCCCAGGGCGCAGAGCGTCGAGTGAGACTCGACGCGGCACGCAGGAGTGCGTGCGCCACGAAGATGGTTTTTCGTCCCCGGTTTGCCAACCTCCGTGGTTTGCGGGGTTTCACTACTTGCCGTTGAACCCACTGGCGGAAAGCCGGATCAGGGGGTCGGATCGAGACCACGGGGTGCGGCCCACGAGGATCGCGTCCCCCTCGGTCCGAATCTCCAGCGGGCCGCTGGCGGGGGACTCCGAAAGATCCAGCACCGCTGCGATGTGCGCCGGCAGCGGACCTCGTACTGTGATGCAAAGCGCCGTGGCGGGTTCCCTGCTGCACAAGGCCCGCGACCGCCAGGCGTCCACCACCTCGACTGGGGCACTGAAGCTGAAGCGCGCGGCATCTTCCGCCGAGTCCAGATGCCAGAACTGTTCCAGCGTGTGATCGCCGGATGGGCCGTCAACGGTATCCAACACGATGACCGTGGCGGGCTTGACAAAGAGAATACGGCGGCGATGGGTGAAGCCGGCGTAAGCGCAGGTTGCGTCCAGGTAATCCCGTTCCGGCCGCGTGGTCCACTGGCGGACGGTGACAGAGGGCTTGTGGTTCCAACGGAAGGGACCGCCGGGAACGGCCTGGTCCCGGCCATCGATGCGCACGGTGTTGTGCGCGGCCGATCCCCGGAACCGGTTGCGTTCGGCGGGGTCGGCCATATAGGTAAACGTACCGGGGTCGATCAGAATCTCGCGACTGCCGGCGCGCGCGGTCAGGCTGAGCACGTCGGAGTGGCTATGGCCGCCGGAGCCAACGCCAAAGGGCCCGGCTTTGACGACCAGGTGAACATCGTCCGCGGCCATGACCGCGACGCCGCTATCGGAGAAGAACCGCGAGACGCGCGGCGCGGGTGGCGCGGTGGGGGCGGACAACACCTCCGTTCCCAACCACCATGCAGCCTGCTCGTAGAGATCGCCTGACCCGCGGAGCCATTCGGGGCGGTTAAGCACCACGGAGCAAGTGGCCATCGTCGCGCGGCCAAACCCGGCACGCTCGCCATAGGGGTGGAACAGGCGGCCTCCATCATCGTCCCCGATGAGGGGTAGGTAGCCAGAGACGCCGAGCAGAGCATCGAGGTACTCGGCCATCGAAACCAGGCGGGCGTCGTACGTAGCGTCGTATGTACGGGCCGGTTTCGCCAGCAACCGGTACAGCAAAAAAAAATCGAGGGCGTAGACGTGATAGTAGGCGGACTGCTCGAAGTGGCTGCCATCGCCGCGGACTTGCCGCTCCATCTGCTGCTCCACGATGCGGCCGCCGATCTCGGCCCAGCGCGCCGCATGCGGAAATGCGGGGAACAACACGCCGAGCGCGTGTAGCGCCACCGCCTCGCCCAGAAGGTGCGTGTTGGGTGAGAAGTACACCGAGAGGTTCAACTCCAGAAAACGGCCATGACGACCGAGCGCGGTCAGAAAGCGCTGGCGCAGCGCTTCGGGCATTTCGCTGCCGGCCATGTGCCAGAGCCAGGTCCAGGAGAGAGCGCGGAAGGCCACCTCCAGCGCGCTCCCCCAGTTGATTCCGCGTAGGAATGGGTTGGCATCCAGCCAGCTCTCGACCTGGCGGAAGGCTTCGTCGAGGTGTTCGCGGCGGCCGGTCAGGAGAAACGCCTGTGCCAGGAGAATGAGGTGCTGGTGGCGGTTCAGCTCCCAGATCACTTTGTGATCGCCGGCTCGCGAGAAGTCCAGATAGGGCGAGCGCCGAAAGTACGGCGTGCCGGTGGACACCTGATGCAGGTAGTCGCGCCGCCAGTCGATCGCGGGTCCGGTCGCGACCGTCACTCCAAGGATGGGGAAACGGTGGCGCAGGATCTGGCCGGCGATGCGCTCGACTTCGGCGGCGTATGCCGTTTCGCGGAGGGCGGCGGCGACCACCGCGGCGTCCGGCAGCAACCCAGGCTGTAAACCAGACCGCGCGTGGCGTGCCCCCGCTGCTCCAGGCGGAAACAGGAACATCGCCAGGTTGCCCAGTTCCTGGCGCAGGCGAAAGTAGATTTCTCCCGGACTACGCACGGCGGTGCACGAGACCCGGACCAGAGGCTTCAGACATTGCTTCCTCAATCGTACACCGCACCGCCAGAGCCCCGAGGTGTTTGACCGTTTTGGGGACACGACGAACGGCGAGCTTATCCCGCGGGGCAAACCCTGGGACAGACAGCGAATTTCCGGCAAACTGCGCCGGAAATTCATGTCAGTCCCGGGTTTGCAGCGCATTCCTGGCCGGCCTTCCCCAAAACGGTTAAACACCCCGCAGCCCGGGCCACATCCGCCCGGATTTCGCGTATTCTAGTATGGCGATGGCTCGCCCCGGTTCCAACAGGGACAATCGCACGGAGACAACAAAACATGGAATTCTACACTTGGGACGAGATGGAGAAAGAGGTCTTGAGCGACACCATCGCGCGCAAGATCATTTCGGGCGACAAGGCCATGGTGGCGCAGGTCTTCCTCGCCAAGGGCGCGATCGTGCCGGAACACCACCACGAGAGCGAACAGATCACCTACATCCTCGAGGGCGCGCTGAAGTTCGAGATTGGCGGCCGGGAGATCGTGGTCGGAAAGGGGCAGGTGCTGCGCATTCCCTCCAACGTACCGCACCGCGCCGTGGCGCTCGAAGACACGCTCGATCTCGACATATTCAGCCCCATCCGCGAAGACTGGCTTAAGAAAGACGACGCTTACCTGCGGGGGTGATCCCATGGACCTCGGACGGAAGCACGAAAAACCGCCGGCATGGAGGCATGGGCGGCCGGCTGGCAAGCTAAAGCAACCCCACCTTTAAGCATCGATTCTTCATGAAGTTGCGGTCGTGGACAGCCCCAGGCGGCCATCGCCGGCGATCGCGAGGACAGGGGTGGATGGGGGTGGCTCAGTCCCGCGCTAAAATCTACCCATGTACCGAACCTTCCTCGCGCTACTGGCCGTCTCCTTCTCGCTATCCGCCGCCGACAAGACCTACGTCCTCAAAGCCGCCCACATGTTCGACGGCATCCGCGATCACGTGGTCTCGCCCGGCCTCGTCGTCGTCACCAACGGTAAGATCACCGCCGTCGGCGCCGCGGCGGCCTTTCCCGCCGGCGCCGAAACCATCGATCTCGGCGACGCCACCCTCCTCCCCGGCCTCATCGACGCGCACACGCATCTCACCTACCCCTACGAGCGCGACTACCGCGTCGAGGAACTGAACGCCCTCAAGAAGAACATCCCGGAGCGCACGCTCGATGCCGTCGATATCGTGCGCCGCACCCTGATGGCCGGCTTCACCACCGTGCGCGATGTGGGGGCCGGCGATTACATCGATGTCGGCCTGCGCAACGCCATCGCCGCCGGCAAGATCCCCGGCCCGCGCATGCTCGTCGCCGTCAACGCCATCGGCGCCACCGGCGGGCATTGCGACTCCTCCGCCGGCTTCGCCCCCAACATCTTCGGCCGCGAAACCGGCATCACCGACGGCGTCATCAATGGCCCGGACCAGGCCCGGCAAGCCGTGCGCTACAACATCAAGTACGGCGCCGACGTCATCAAGACCTGCGCCACCGGCGGCGTCCTCTCCCTCTCCGACGATGTCGATACCCCCCAGCTCACCCAGGCCGAACTCGACGCCCTGGTCGCCGAAGCTCACGCCCTGCGCCGCAAAACCGCCGCCCACGCCCACGGCGCCAGCGGCGCCAAAATCGCCATCCGCGCCGGCATCGACTCCATCGAACACGGCAGCTTCCTCGACGACGAAGCCCTCGACATGATGAAAGCCCGCGGCACGTACTACGTTCCCACCCTGATGGCCGCCGAAGGTCTCAAGGAACGTCTCACCGATGGCTACCTGCCCCCCGTGGTCGCGGTCAAAGCCCGCCAGGCCATCGCCGCCCTCGACGCCACCGTGCGCAAGGCCATCGCCCGCGGAGTGAAGGTGGTCGTCGGCACCGATGCCACCGTTTATCCCCACGGCCGCAACGCCGAAGAGTTTCACCTGTTGGTAAACCTCGGGATGAAGCCCATCGACGCGCTCAAGGCCGGCACTTCCCTGGATGCCGAACTCCTGGGCGTGGCCGACCGTACCGGCTCCCTGGAAGCCGGCAAGTTCGCCGATATCGTCGCCTGCCCCGGCAATCCCGAGGAGAATATCCGGCAGGTGGAAAACATCCGCTTTGTGATGAAAGAGGGTGTGGTGTATCGCAAACCAGGGGACTGAAAACTCCTCGGCACGAATGCCGAGGTGGCCGCCTGGAAAGGCGACGCTACGCAGGGGGTATCGGATTTGTTAATATTGTTATGCCCCCGATAGACCGGACCCGTACCGGTTTTTCCTATGTCGTCAAGTTTACTGCTGGCTTTGCTGGTAAACCGTTCTCCTACCGAACGGCTGATTCAGAATATCCTCAACAACCCGTTCGCTGGAATTCATCAGTTGGCGTGGTTCGACTGGGCGATGCTCGTGCCCTACTTCACCGTTCTGATCATCCTCTCGGTCTACGGTTTGCACCGCTACGACATCATCCGCACTTATTTCAAGCACAAGAAAAAGAAGACCATCGCCCCCGCGAAGCACTTCGACCAACTGCCTCGCGTCACCATCCAACTGCCTATCTATAACGAGCGCTACGTGGTGGAACGCCTGATCGAAGAGACCGTCAAGATGGACTATCCCAGGGAGTTGCTCCAGATCCAGGTGCTGGACGATTCCACCGACGACACCGCGCCCTTTGCCGGCGCTCTCGTCGAACGCTATCGCACCCTCGGGCACCCCATCGAGTATCACCACCGCACGAATCGCCACGGGTTCAAGGCCGGCGCGCTCCAGGAAGGGCTGAAGACCGCCACCGGTGAAATGGTGGCCGTCTTCGACGCCGATTTCATCCCCCCCACGGACTTCCTCACGCGCACCATCCACTACTTCACCGATCCCACCGTCGGCGTGGTGCAGACGCGCTGGAGCTACCTCAACCGCGATTACAACTTCCTCACCGAGGTCGAAGGCATGCTGCTCGACGGCCACTTCATCCTCGAGCACGGCGCCCGCTCCTGCGCCGGATATTTCTTCAACTTCAATGGCACGGCCGGCATTCTGCGCGTCTCCATGATCGCCGACGCCGGCGGCTGGCAGCACGATACCCTGACCGAGGATTCCGACCTCAGCTATCGCGCGCAGCTCAAAGGCTGGCGCTTCATGTACGTCCCCGGCCTGGATTGCCCCTCGGAACTGCCCGTCGAAATGCACGGCTTCCAGGTGCAGCAATCGCGTTGGGCCAAGGGTTTGACCCAGGTCGCCATGAAGCTGCTGCCCGCCATCCTGAAAGCGCCCATCTCGCGCCGCATCAAGATGGAAGCCTTCATGCACCTGACGCCCAACATCACCTACCCGCTGATGATCGTGGTCTCGGCGCTGATGCTGCCGGTGATGATCGTGCGCTTCTACATGGGCGTCTGGCAGATGATGTTTCTGGATCTGCCGCTGATTGCGGCGTCCTTCTGGTCGATTTCGTTGTTCTATGTGGTGGCGCAGCGCGAGCTCTACCCCAAGAATTGGAAGCGCTCGATTTTCATGCTGCCCATGCTGATGGCCGTCGGGGTGGGTCTCACCATCATCAATACCCGCGCCGTGTTGGAAGCCCTGTTCGGCGTCGAGACCAGCTTTGTGCGCACCCCGAAATTCGCCATCGGCGAGCGCCCCATGAAGCTGGAGAACAAACAGTACCGCGCCCGCAGCGGCTGGCTGCCTTACCTGGAACTGGCCGTCGGGACCTATTTCCTGGGCATGGTGATCTTCGCCTTCACCACGTTCAACTTCCTGACCATCCCGTTCCTGGCGCTGTTCGTTTTCGGCTACTACTGGGCCGGCTTCACTACTCTCTACCAGGAGCACCAGAGCCGCCTGCGTTGGATGAGAGCGCGCAACCTGGAACTGGCGCGGCAGGCATAGGCGGCCGGACGAATGCCCCCACGAATGGGGGCATGGCAGCCTGCAAGGCTACGCTACGTCCGGTCCGCGATGCGGCCGTCGCGCATGTGGACCGTGGAATCGCCGTAGGCCGCAGCCTCCGGATTGTGGGTGATCATCAGGATGGTCTGCCCCAGCCGCCGGTTCAAATCGCGCAGAACCTCCAGCACGGCTTTCGAGTTTTCGGTATCCAGATTCCCTGTGGGCTCATCGGCCAATAGAATCGCCGGGTGATTCACAATCGCCCGCGCAATCGCCACGCGCTGCTGCTCGCCGCCGGAGAGCGCATTCGGTTTGTGATCCAGCCGTTCCCCAATACCGAGCAGGCGCAGTACTTCCTCGAACTCGGGTTCCGGCTTGGCGTCCGTGCCCCCGATGTAGCGCGCCACCGCGATGTTGTCCCGCGCGGTCAGGTTGGGCAGCAGGTTGAACTTCTGGAACACGAATCCCACGGTGCGCTTGCGCATGCGCGTGCGCGCCGCGTCGGTCATCGCCGACAAGTCCTTGCCGTCTACCACGACTTTTCCCGTGGTTGGCGGCGTCAGCCCGCCGATGATGTGAAACAGCGTCGACTTCCCCGAGCCGGACGGGCCGATGATCGAAAGGAAGTGGCCCTTCTCGACGTCGAGATCCACGCCGCGCAGGGCCGGCACGTTCACCTTGCCCACGCGATAGGTCTTGCACAAATCACGGATCTGGATGATGTCGCCGTTGCTCACGCCGCTACTCATATGACAGCGCCTCGATCGGGTCATGCGCCGCGGCCGTCAGCCCGGGATACAGCGCGCCCAGCAGAGCCCCCAGCACCGTGATCGCCCCCGCGATGGGCCACCAATCGTAGGCGATAGTCATGGGCAGGGAGGCCGGCTTCAGCGCGTGGATCAACGCCGCCGCTGCGTAGCTCATCAGGATTCCCAGAATCGTACCGCCCAACCCCAGGAAAAACGCCTCGCTCAGAATAATGCCCAGGATGAACCCCTTCGACGCACCCAGGCTCTTGAGAATTCCGATCTCGCGGGTGCGCTGCAAGACCGCCATGTACATCGACAGGCACACCACCGCGAACCCGATGACCACGCCGATTCCCATCACCACCGCAATGAATCCGGCCAGCGCCGGAATGTTGTTCACATTGAGCAGCGACGTGAAATCCTCCATGGAAATGATCGGATAGCCCTCCAGTGCCGGAATTCCGGTGAGGTATTTGACGGTCGCGGCCGTGTTCGCGGGATCGTCGAGGCGGAGATAAATCTGGTTGACCTTTCCGGCGTTCTCGAGCCTTTCCTGCAAAGTCTTGAGCGGCACCACGATGTGGGTGAGTTTGCCGCCCTCCATGATGCCGCTGACGTGCCACTTGGCATTGAGCAAATTGATCGTGTCCCCGAGCTTGGCTTTGGTCTGGTCGGCGTAATAATCGTCCAGAATCACGTCGTCGGGCCGCTGGAATGCTCCGCCTGAGTGGAACTGGAAGCCACCACACATCTGCGTGAATTCCTCGTAGTTGATGCCAGTGGCGAAGAGCGTGACGCCTTCGACCACGACGCTATACACTCCGGTGGCCATTTTCACGTGCGGTTGCTTGGCCATGTATCCGACCAATTGCTCGGGAATCGGCGCGCCATTCAGGCTAAGAAACGACGAGGATTTCGGCCGCATCAGGATATCCGCCCCGCTGCCGCGCTGGCGTTTCTGTGAATCCTCTATAAATCCGTGGCTGAGGCCCACCAGGCAGAGGATCAGAGTCACCGGTACGCCGATCAGCAGGATACTGAGCAGGCTGCGCATCGGCCGGTGTTTAAGATTTTCTAAGACGAGCTTTCCGGTCACTTTTTCTTGACTCTTCCTTTGGCTGGGGGAGTGGGCGGCGGTGTCTGGCCGGGAACGGGCGGCTGCCCGACCACTTGCAGTGTCGACCCTTCGGGCTGCGCCAGCGCGAATTTTTCCTGCGATACGCCTTTGTTGATGTCCATCTTGACGACGTCGATCACCACCGCGTATTCGTCCTTGGGGCGGTTGATCTCGATATGTTTCGGAAAAGGCACGTTGTCGTATGCCTTCCAATCGCTGTACCGCGCATCGGTGAGAATATTGCCGGTGGCGTCAAAAATGAACTGCCGGGCTATGCTCAGATTGTAGCGGTTGAACCAGATGCTGCGGCTGAGCTGCAACTGCCCGTTGCCGTTTTCATGCACCACCGGGATGATGTAGAACGCGTTGTCCTCGTCGGTCAGGTTCATGAGCAGTACCTTCTCGGTTTTCAAATCCACCGGCCGCACCAGCATGGCGTCCAGAAAGTGCTGTGGGCGAAGGTTCTCGAGCTTGTTCGGCGAGGGTTGCTCGATCTCGTTCCTGCCGACGAGGAAGCGATTGCGCGACGGCACGTAGAGCTTGAAATCGAGGCCGTTAGAGACCATGTCGAAGGCCTTGGTGCGCACCACGGGGTAGAGACCGATCAGGCGGATG
This sequence comes from Candidatus Solibacter sp., assembly GCA_017883345.1. Classification (GTDB taxonomy): domain Bacteria; phylum Acidobacteriota; class Terriglobia; order Bryobacterales; family Bryobacteraceae; genus Solibacter. The sequence continues at coordinate 16,170 of JADGNT010000010.1, forward strand.
TCCGACGGGCGGCGGAACAGGATATAGGCGCGGACGTCCTTGTATTCGGTAATCTTGCTCTTCTCGGCGGTTCCCAGGGCGGGCACCATATCGACTTCGGCATTGAAGTCGCGCACCGCTTCAAACTGCCGCGTGACGCTATCGAGCAGCGTCTGCCGGTCGGCGGTCAGCAGCGGTTGTGTATTGCTGACCCCCTTGCGGGCGATCAGGCGGCGGCGGGCAAAGCACGATGAAAACCCGACGGAAAGCAGGCAGACGACGACCAGGTAAATCGGGACGCGGCGGAACGGCATCATTCCATTGTAGGCAGCGGGTAAACCGGACTGTCAATTCGCACTCCGGGGGGGGGATGTGCTATATTCGGTTACGGAGCGGTAGCCCTGGAGCGCTTTCTAGAAGCGTGTCCCAGCCAAGGTCGAGTTTTCTCGTTCCGGGGTATGCCGGTCTGCCGCAAACGTGGGCCTGTGGCGCAGTTGGGAGCGCGCTTCCATGGCATGGAAGAGGTCGACGGTTCGAACCCGTCCAGGTCCACCAAACTTCTCAAACACTTACGGGCCTCGGCTCGTCAAACTCCGCGCCCGTGGAGTCCAACTGGAGTCCAAACCCCATTTGATGCACGGGCAGCCATGGGCACCGTGTGGATTTCGATGCTGCCCACTACCAGGCCACCAGATTCAATGAGTTGGCAAGATTGGGCACCGTGGGCACCGTATTCCACGCTTGTTGTTTGCTGGAGACGACAACAAACGCTTTCCATATAAGGATGTTGCCCAGTGCGCCCGCGTCCGCAGGTGCCGGTCTGGTCCGGTCTCGATATCCCCCGCCTTGTGCCGATTCGTGGACTCCGTGCCGATTGTTACTGGGTGGTGCGTTCACGCCAAGCATCGGTAAGCCGTGGCAGGCACCGATAGAATCCCTCCCGGCCACCCTACGGGTAGGGCGTGATCCGGCCAGGTGACGTGAGCGCTAACGACTTCACGGGAGTGATCTCCCAGAACGCCGTATCTGGACCGCGAGCGGTGCTTTCGCAAAACAACCACTGGACGAATCAGTACGTTACGTAGTGATGTTCGGGAAGAAGTAGGCAGGTCCGTTATCGATGGGGATCAGGGCGTGATCTTGCG
>JADGNT010000343.1 GCA_017883345.1 Candidatus Solibacter sp.
GATGGTCGATTTCGGACCCGCCTCGCGCTGCACGCGCACTTCCACCGGGATGGAATCGCGCGTCAGCCGCTCGCCCTGCGTCAGAATCGCCATGCGCTCGATCACGTTGCGCAGCTCGCGCGCGTTGCCCGGCCAGCCGTAGCTCTCCAGCAGCGCGAACACCCCTTCGTCCAGCACCTTGCGCTTGAAGTTATTGCGCCCGCAGAAATCCTCCAGGAAGTACTCCGCCATCAGGCGGATATCGTGCGGCCGCTCGCGCAGCGCCGGCACACGGATGGGCACCACGCTCAGCCGGTAGTACAGATCCTCGCGGAACTTCTCCGCCGTCACCAGCGCGGCCAGATCGCGATTCGTCGCCGACACCACGCGCACGGTCACGTGGATGATCTGCTCCCCGCCCACGCGGTGGAACTCGCCCTCCTGCAACACGCGCAGCAGTTTGGCCTGCGACGCCCCGTGCAGGTCGCCGACTTCATCCAGAAAGATGGTGCCGCCATCGGCCAGCTCGAACTTGCCGCGCCTGAGCGCCGTGGCGCCGGTGAACGAGCCCTTCTCGTGCCCGAAGAGTTCCGTTTCCAGCAACTCGGTCGGGATGGCCGCGCAGTTCACCTTGACGAACGGGCCGGCCGCGAACGGGCTCGCATTGTGAATGTGCGCCGCCAACAACTCCTTCCCCGTGCCCGATTCGCCGATCAGCAGCACGCGCGCATCGCTGCGCGCCGCCATCGACGCCTGTTCCACCGCGCGCTGCCAGGCCGGCGAGCTGCCGATCATCTTGGGCGAAGTGCCCACCAGTTCGCGCAGCCGCTCGTTCTCCTGGCGCAGCGTGGAGTGCTCCATGGCGTGCTTCACCGCCAGCAGCACGCGGTCGCGGCTCAACGGCTTCTCCAGGAAGTCGAAGGCGCCGGCGCGCGTGGCTTCCACCGCGTCGGCAATCGTCCCGTGGCCCGAGATCATGATGGCGGGCGCCGCCGTCCCGTTCTGTTTGACCGCCTTCAGCAGGTCGATCCCGCTGCCGTCGGGCAGCTTCATGTCCAGCAGGTAGGCGTCGGCGCGCCCCGCGTCCGGGTGTTTGGTGAACTCCGCCACGCTGCGGCAGAAAGTCACCGCGTAGCCCTCGCGCTCCAGAATCATGCGCAGCGAGCGGCCGATATTCTCTTCGTCATCCACGATCAGGATGCGTTTGGATGCCATGAGTAGCCACGGGCAGCAGCACGCGGAAGCCTGCGCCGCCCAGTTCTCCTTTCACTACAACAATGTCTCCGCCGTTGAGCAGCGCGCTCTTGCGCGCAATCGAAAGTCCTAACCCCATTCCCCGTTTCTTGAACGAGATGGTGGGTTGAAACAGGCTGGAGCGCGCCTGTTCGCTCAACCCCGGTCCGGAATCGTGCACCTCGATAGCGACGCGTCCCCCGTCGGCCGCCGTCACGCCGAGGATCCTGCCGCCTTCGCCCGCGGCTTCGGCCGCGTTCTCCAGCAGATTGGTCAATATGCCCTTGAGCAGGTCCTGATCCGCCACTACCGGCGGCGTACTCTCCGCCAGCCGGCAATCGTAGGCCACCTCGGGATGCGCCGTCTTGAGGAACGCAATGCGCTCCTGCAACAGGCCGTTGACGTCCACCGGACCGGGCTGCACCGGCGGCTCCGTGGCGAATTGCGAGAACGCGCGAATGCGCCGTTCCAGCGTCTCGATTTCGTCCACTACGATCTGCGTGGCCTGCTCCATGAAGCCGCGGTCGGCCTCGTCGTAGCGCACCAGCATCTCTTCCACGGTCAGGCGGATGGGCGTCAGCGAGTTTTTCACCTCGTGCGCCATCTTGCGCGCCAGCGTCCGCCAGCTCGCCAGTTGCCCCAGGTAGACCAGCCGCTCCGTGCTCTCCTGAAGCTGGGCCGCCATGTTGTTGAAGGCCACGATGGCGCGCCCGATTTCGTCGTCGCGCCGCGCCTGCACGCGCGCACTAAGATCGCCCGCCGCCAGTTTGCCCAGCCCCGTGGTCAGTTCCTGGATGGGCCGGCTGATGCGGTGCGCCAGGTAGACCAACAGCCCGAGCGACACCAGCCAGATCCCCGCCGCCAGCAGTACGTACGTGCGCTTGATGCCGCGGCGCAAATCGCGCGCGTTAGCCTCTTCCACCGCGCGGCGCGCATCGCGAATCTCGCGCGTCAGGCGATCCATGGCCACATCGCCCAGGCTCTCCGAGTACGACCAGATCTCGTTGCCGCGGCGCACCAGATAGTCCAGGCGGTTGCCCTCCTGGCCGGCGCGCACCACACGCTCGCCCTCCAGCCCGCCCGAGAAGATCTTGATCGCTTCCGGCCACGACGCGCGATCCAGCGGGTCGTATTTGTGCGGCTGCGTCTCGCCGGCTTGCGCCTTGCGCTTCAGATCTTCGCTAGCGCGATCGTAAAGCTCGCGGGCGGTGCCTTTGAGCGATTTCGACAGCGTGTCCAGTCGGCTGGTGGAAGAAGTGTCGATGCTCTCTTCCAGCAGCGAGGTGGTAATCCATATGGTGGCGGCGAGGGGCGCCAGCGTGGCCGCCAGAAAGATCAGGATCAGCCTGTTGCGAAGGCGGTTCACCCGTTTCTTGACCCGCGGCCTGCCATACGGGGCAGATCGGCCAGACGCACGCGTGTCTCCAGCGGTCCCCAATGCGTGACTTCGGTGTTCTTCCGGCCCAGCAAGTCGATCAGATCGTGAATACTGATGCCGATCTTGGTCTCCTCGGCAAAATCGCGCGCGGTGCCGGTGCGCAGCTCCAGGCGAAGCCAGTAGTACAGGTTGGGCGCGAGGCCCAACGTGCTCATCGTCAGGTTGTTGAAACACCAGGTTTCGGCGGCCACGGTCGTTAGCCCTTCGGCCGTGCGTGGCGTGCCCCCCGGCGTGCTCCCTAAATGGGTCACGGAGAACGTCTCCTCCCAAAGAGCATAGCTCACCACGAAGCGGCCCTTCTGCGGCCGCACCACCGCCGTGCGCGATTCGTTGAGCAGTTCGAGCTGTGCCACGTAAGCCACTACGTCGCCGTATTTCAGGCGCTCCAGCGGCTTGCCGGTGAGGAAGTGCAGGGTGGGGGCGGCGACGTGCAGGTTGTCGCCGTCGTACATCACCTTCATCGAATCGGCCGCGCGCGCGGAGAACAGAGGAACCGTAAGGCCGGCCAGAAGCCAGCTCCTGCGGCTGATCTTTGTCTCCCGCGAACGGGTTTTCATCAATAAATCATGCCTATCATGACGACCGGTTCGACATGTCCGGACTTGACCGGGAACGCTACGGCGAGCGAAAAAATCGATTCCTTGAAGCCCACGCCAACCGAGTGCCGCGGCGTGGCCGGCTGACCGCTGTCCCAGACTGCACCCGCATCGTAAAACGCCTGGAAGGGTCCATACCGATACTCGACGGTGTTGTGTACCAGGCGGTTTCCTCCAATCGGGTCGATATCGTACTTGTTCCAGCCGCGAAGGTAGTAGCTGTTGCCTGCCACGAAGCGATCCGCCAGGGGCGCCCGCCCATTGACGCTCCCGGCCTCTACGTGCTCCATCAACTGGTGCTTGCCGTGCGCGACGCGGTAGTGCAGTCCGACCACGTGCGAGGTATACACGAAGTCGCTGTCCAGGAGTCTGGTGGCCGCACGCAGGGTATAGCCTGCATCCACGTCTTGCTGGTATTCCGAATCCGCCAGCCGCCGATGATAGCGCAGAGTAGAAATCAGGGCGTTGGCGGCCTCGGTATGAGCGGCCGGAAACTGGTTCTGCAAGCGTTGGAAGCCCACCCCGATCTCGAGCGTCAGGGGCTTGGCCAAACTGATCGTGGCGGTCGGCTCGAAATTCTGCCGGGTGCGGTAGGCATCCGAAGTCTGGTTGGGACGCGCCGCCAGAGCGTCCAGCGTACTCTGGTTCCATTGCTCGTGATAGCTCTCGAACTGGAATCGCAGGCCCACTCGATCGCTCCCCAAGTGCTTGTTTTCGTAGCGCGCGGAGATTCCGGCGAACCGCTCGTTGAGCGTGTCGCCGTCGCTGGCCAAGCCGAAAGCAAACGTGTTCTGTTGCACGCTGAAGCCCACCGATCCGGCACCGCTCCATCCCTGTTTGGAATCGTATAGGAACTTGGTGACCGTAGCATCGACGCCGTAGTGTGGCGGCCTGACCTCGAACTCCACGCGGACATGCTCCGGAGTATCGCCGCGCAGCACGTGGTGGCTCACCTCGCTGGCCGAGAATTCCTTCTTGAGGCGCGTCGCCAACCCGTCCAGAATGCCGGGATTCAGCTTCTGCCCGATCAGCGCCAGTAGATCCTTGCGCAGGCCGGAACTGAGCCGGTCACTCTGCTGATCGGCGACGTTGGTCTTCCAGCCCTTTCCAGCCACGATCACCGTATCCACCGTGTAGCGCCTATTTACGTTCAGATCGGAGTCTTGCGTTCCGGCGAAGAGCAGGCTGCCCACCAAGAGACACAGCCAGGAGTATTTCATACTGTGCCCAAAGGCACGCCTGAGGCCAATTGTAACAGATTGAAAATAGGAGGGATAAAAGAAAGCTGGTTGTGACTTGCGTTCACAGGTGTGGACCGTGCACCAAGGGTGGCTGGCGCCGCCCGGGCAGGCGAAGCCTGGCTTACAGGACCTTCGCCAACTCGGCGGCAAACGCAGAACGGGGCGACTGCTCGCGATTTCGTCCACCGCGCTTTTTGCGGTCGGGACGTGGTTCGGTCCGGAGGGCATTGGGTGCCGCGGGCTGCTGCGACGCCGGCGCCGCCGCTGCACGAGGAGCATCCTTGCCTTTCGGCGGCTGCGCCGGGTTGGCGCGCAACAACCGGTCTTCCAGGGGGGCGCGGTCAAAACGGCGAATAATCGATTGCATCTCGTCATTCGTGGGCGCTTCGACAAATGCGAAGCCCTTGGATTCCTGCGTTTCGTGGTTTCGGATCACTTTGACGGCGTCGGCCACGAGATCTTCAGCGGCGAGCCATTGCTTAATATCATCGGCGGTGACCCAGGTAGGGAGATTACCAAGAAATACGGTGAAGCTCATTCAGTTGATTTTGTTGCTCCGTTGTGGATTTGCGGCACTTCAAGGGGAGGATTCCGATCTGCCATATAGATAGTATCAGAGTGGATTAGCGGATGCAAATGGTTGATTTTTCGTACGGTAGCGCCCTACTTGCGCTTACGGGAAATGCGTCCCAGAACCACCGAGAGCCCGCACAGGAGCACTCCTCCCCCAAAAAGCAGCCCACCGGTCTGGGGTTCCGGCACCGCCGCATCGGCCGCAAAGGTCACCGCACCCCCCAAATCCATCAAGCTTGCGAGATTTACAGGGCTTTCCAGATCCACCGAGCCGGGCAGCGCCCCGACGCTGAGCGGTCCTCCCGACAGGCTGGTGTACAGATTTTGCCGCAGCACGTAGGGGTCTAAGCCTATCGTGACATCCGGCCCGTCGTTGCGTAAAGCGATGACGGCGGACGGAGCACTAAACAGTACTTCCGAAAGCAGTGGGGACAGGCGCAGGTAGCCTTGTAACGTCGAAACCTCTCCCGCATACCCACTCCCCTGGAAAGAGCCCGGGCCGAAAGTCAGGCTGTCGAACGCTACCGACACTGCCCGGTCCGCCGATTCCAACGTGGCGGCGAACCCTCCCGCCACACTTAGCGGAGCCGATACCAACGCGAAGCTCACATCCGTCGGATACACCGGCAGACCGAAGGCGGCGGCGTTCACACCGAAGTTCCAGGTGAGCAGTTGGAAAACCAGCGTGTCCCCAGTGTGCACCACGGCGCTGGTCTCCGCCGATACGTCGATGGTGGCCGCGCCGACTGCCGGCGCCACCAAAATCGCGAGACAAAGCCCCCATCGCAGTATCATCCACGGCGAGAGTAGACCGTTAATCCCCGCCTGAACAGGGCCTGCTGTACTGGTACGGCAGGTTTGATACCTTAGGACGGTTACAAGCGATCCCTTAGTGGGATAC
>JADGNT010000344.1 GCA_017883345.1 Candidatus Solibacter sp.
GGAGGCATGCGCATCGTCCACCATCATCATGGCGCCGTGGCGTTCGGCGGCCGCGGTCAAGCCGGGCAGCGCGCCGATGTCGCCATCCATGGAGAACACGCCGTCGGTGATCAACAGCTTGCGGCCCGGGACGGAATCCAGTTCGCCCAGAATTTTCTCCGCGGCGGCCGCGTCCTTGTGCGGGAACACGTGGATCTTGGCGCGCGAGAGGCGGCAGCCATCGATGATGCTGGCGTGGTTCAGCTCGTCGCTCACGATGTGGTCTTCGGGGCCGAGGATCGCCGCCACGGTCCCGGCGTTGGCTGCAAAGCCGGACTGGAAAACCACGCACGCTTCCACGTTTTTGAAGGCCGCGATGCGCTCCTCCAGTTGCATGTGAATGCTCATCGTGCCGGAGATGGTGCGCACCGCGCCGCTCCCCACGCCGAATTTGCGAATCGCCTCCAGCGCCGCCTCGCGCAGTTTGGGATGCGTGGTCAACCCCAGGTAGTTGTTGGAGGCCAGGTTGATCACCTGTTTGCCATCGAAGCGCGCTTCCGCCGCGCTCGCCGTTTCCAGGATTCGCAGCCGCTGGTAGGTGCCCTCGGCGCGCCACTGTTCCAGTTGATCGTGAAGATAAGAGAGCGGATTCGACATGGAGTCTCCTAAGGTTTGCCCCGAACAGAAATTGGGCCGCCGATGAACGCCGATAAACGCGGATAAGCATGCCTGGTTTTATCTGTGTTCATCTGCGTTCATCGGCGGCTGAATTATTCTTTCTTGATGGCCCTGCGGTAGCTGCCACCAAAGTGGAGCAGTGGCTCGCCGTCGTTGACCTGCATGTGCACCATCTCGCCGACCAGAATATCGTGGTCGCCCATCGGCACGATCCGGTGGACGGCGCACTCGATTGCCGCCAGCACGCCGGGCAGTAGAGGCACCCCGGTGACGCCCGGCTGCCAGGCCACACCGTCGAAGCGGTCCTGGCCCTTGCGCGCGAAGCGTTCCGATAGCGCCCGCTGATCTTCCGCCAAAACATTGATTCCAAAGTGGGTTGCCGCGCGGAAGTGATGGATGGCGGAGACCGTGTGTCCGAGGCACATGAGGATCAGCGGCGGGTCCAGCGACACCGAGGTAAAGCTGCTTACGGTGAGCCCGTGCGGCGTGCCTTGGGCGTCCACGACGCTCGCGATCGTGACTCCGGTGGCGAAACGCCCGCAGGCCCGCCGGAATTCCGCGCTCGCGACCGGCGCGCGCCGGCCCGGATACCTCTCGCTTGACATGGGAATAAATTCAATCTTATCATGTGGTTGACTGATGCGGGAACCAAGATCGTTCCGCGCCTGGACCAGGAGGCTGTTTTGATCAAGCTGGACATCATCAACGAAGTCGTGAATCGCACCGGCATCACCAAGACCAAAGCCGAAATGGCAGTCGAAACGGTCTTCGAATCCATGAAGAAAGCGCTCGAATCGGGCGACCGCATCGAATTGCGTGGCTTCGGAGTCTTCAATGTGAAGCCTCGCAAAACCGGGATCGGACGCAACCCGCGCACCGGCGCGGAAGTCTCCATCCCGCCCGGCAAGGCCGTGCGTTTCAAGCCCGGCAAGGAGTTACAGACGCTGCAGTAGTCGCCCGCTGCGCGCCGCAGTTTATCGTGTCACCCCAGGATTCCTCTCCTGCGCCGTACGCTGACTCTGCCGAAATCGGTACGGGCGGCGCCGACGTGTTTGCTCCGCCCCGCACCCGCGAGCGCTACTGGCTGTATGCTCTCCTGTTTGCGCTCACCCTGGTGACCACGTGCATGGTGGGCGCCGCCATGCAGAACGATTTCGAACGCAACGTGCCGTTCGAACTGGAACATAGCCTGGAGTTGTGGGACTACTTCTGGAGCCACCCTGCCGCCCTCCTCCAAGGCTTGCCGTATTCTCTTACCCTGCTGCTGATTCTGCTGGCCCACGAGTTTGGCCACTACCTGGCCGCCGTCTTCCATCAGGTGGATTCCAGCCTGCCGTTTTTTCTGCCCTCGCCGATTTTGGGGACCTTCGGCGCCTTCATCAGAATTCGTTCGCCCATCTACTCCCGCCGGGCGCTCTTCGATATCGGCGTCGCGGGCCCCTTGGCCGGCTTCCTTTTTCTGCTGCCCGCGCTGGCCGTGGGCATCGCCTTCTCCAAGGTGATTCCGGGCATCGCCCACGAAGGCAGCCGGCACTTTGGCGTTCCCGCCTTGCAGTGGCTGCTGGAGCGCGCCATCTTCCCGGCGGCCGCATCCGGCGATATCTACCTGCACCCGGTGGCGCGCGCCGCCTGGGTGGGGATGTTCGCCACCGCCATGAATCTGCTGCCCATCGGCCAACTCGATGGCGGCCACATTTTGTACTCCTTCTTTCCCGCACGCCACCGGACAGTCAGCAAGGCGCTGTGCATCCTGATGCTGCCGCTGGGCATCTTCTGGCGCGCATGGTTCTTCTGGGCCATCGTTCTGTGGTTGCTCGGCCGCCGCCATCCGGCGATCTACGATGCCACCGAACCCGGCGCCGCGCGGCGCAGGCTGGGCTGGCTGGCGCTCGCCATCTTTATTCTCTGCTTCACCTATCAACCATTTGCCGACGGCGGCCTGTGATGAAGATCACCGCCACCATCATCACGCTCAACGAAGAGCGCAATATCGCGCGCGCCATCGAGAGCCTGCGCTGCTGCGATGAGATCCTGATCCTGGACAGCGGCTCCACCGACCGCACCGTGGAGTTGGCCGCCAACCTGGGAGTGCGCGTGCTCGAGGCCGGATGGCGCGGCTACGCCGGCCAGAAGAATTGGGCCGCCGAGCAGGCCACTCACGAGTGGATTCTTTCCCTCGACGCCGATGAAACGCTCAGCGAACCGCTGGAAGCCGAAATCTTGAACCTGAAGAAATCCGGCCCGCGCTTCGACGCCTACACCATGCCCCGCCTGGCCCGCTATCTGGGACGTTGGATCTACCACTCGGGCTGGTATCCGGATCGCAAAATTCGCCTCTACGACCGGCGCAAAGCCAGGTGGGTGGGCGATTTCGTGCATGAAAGCGTTCGTTCCGAGGGGCGCGCCGGCAACCTGGAAAGCGACATCCTGCACTTCACCTGCGATTCGCTCTCCGAGCATCTCAAAACGCTCGACCACTATACCACCCTCGCCGCGCAGGAACTGGCGGCCAGCAAAGTCCCGGTGCCCTTGTGGAGCCTGATCTTCGACCCGCCCTGGAATTTCGTCAAGGCCTACGTATTCCAGCGCGGCTTCCTCGATGGCCTCGAAGGCCTGATCATCTCCTACATGGCCGCCTTCTATACCTTTCTGAAATACTCCAAAGCGAGAAACATGAGCTGATGCGCATCCTTCATCTCGATGCCGGAAGAGAGATGCGCGGCGGCCAGTGGCAAGTGCTGCGCCTCGTCGAAGGGCTGGCCGCCGCCGGCGTGGAGTCCACCCTGCTGGCGCGCCCGGATGCGCCGCTCTTCACCGCCGCCCGCAAGCAGGGCTGGCGCGTGGAACCGCTGGGCGTCACCCGCGCCCTCGGCTGCCTGCGCAGCCACACGCTGATCCACGCCCACGACGCGCGCAGCCACACGCTGGGCGCTTTCCTGCGCGGACGGCCGCTGGTAGTGTCGCGGCGTGTCTCCTTCCCGGTGGGCTCGCGCTGGAAGTACGGCAGGGCGCGGCGCTACCTGGCGGTCTCCGAGTTCGTCAAGCAAGTGCTGATGGAGGGCGGCGTCCCGGAGGCAAAAATCAGCGTGGTCTACGATGGCGTGCCCGTGCTCGAGGTCTCCCACGGCAAGCTGGTGCTGGGCCTGGAAAAAGATTCCGCGCTGCTGGCCCACATGGGCTTGCGGATGGTCTCGCACCTCGAAGAGGAACTTCCCGACGCGGCCATCCTGGTCTATGTCACCAACAGCGAGGGCCTCGGCTCTGGCGCCTTGCTCGCCATGTCGGCGGCGGTCCCCGTGATCGCGAGCCGTATCGGCGGGCTGGGCGAGGTCATCCGCCACGGCGAAAACGGCCTGCTCGTGGAGAACGACGAGGCCGCCATCTCTGGCGCCATCCGCACGCTGCTCGACCACCCGGAACTGGCGCGCCAAATCGGCGCCGCCGCGCGCCGTACTGTGATCGAGCGATTCACCGTGGACCGCATGGTCGCCGGCACCCTCGAAGCCTACCGCCGCGTGCTCCTGTAGCGTAGCCTTTCAGGCTGCCACGCCGGCGTCCTTGCCGGCGTTCTTCAAACGACGCCCGATTCACCGTACTACTGGTTACACTATGTCTGTGCTCGAATCCCTCGTCGCGCTCTTGTTCGGCCTGCTCATCGGCAGCTTCCTCAACGTGTGCATCCACCGTTGGCCGCGCAACCGGAGCGTCGTCAAACCGCGCTCCCATTGCGTGCGCTGCCGCAAACCAATCGCCTGGTACGACAACATCCCGCTCGCGAGCTACCTCGTGCTCGGCGGACGCTGCCGGCACTGCGGCGCCAAGATTTCCCTGCGCTATCCCCTGGTGGAGTTCCTCACCGCCATGCTCTTCTTCTACCAGGTGAGCACGCTCGGGCCCACGGTGGCGGCTCTCAAGATGTGCGTCTTCAGCGCCATCGCCCTGGCGCTGATCTTCTGCGACCTGGAAAAGCGCATCCTGCCCGACGAATTCACGTTAGGGGGAATCGTGCTCGGCCTCGGCTTCGCGGTCTTTGTCCCCGTGCCCGACGTCACCGCGCAGGCCGTCCTGTGGATGGCCGGCGCGGAGTTGCCCGGCTGGGCGCGTTCCTTCGCGGAATCGGCCCTCGGCGCGACCCTGCCCGCGTTCTTCCTGTGGTTCGGCGGATGGCTGTATTTCAAGATCCGCCATCGCGAGGGGCTCGGCCTGGGCGACGTCAAACTGGTCGCCATGGTGGGCAGCTTTCTCGGCTTGCGCGGCGCCCTGCTCACCTTGATCCTGGGATCGATCGCCGGTTCGGTGATCGGCTACAGCTTCATTAAGCTCACCGGCAAGGACGCGGCCAGCTACGAACTCCCGTTCGGCACCTTCCTCGGCGCCGCCGCCCTCGTCGCGGCCATCGTGGGCAATCGGCTGCTCCCGATGTAGGTGGCATAAGGCTTCGCCTTGTGCATCCGAGCGAAGCTCGAACGCGTCCCTGCCAATCGTTGAATTCACCGGGGCCTTGACTGGGCCGGAAGGTATGGCAAGATAGAGCCATGAACCGCGACCAGGTGATTCGCGCCTTGAAGGCGCATGAACAGGAACTCCGCGCCGCCGGCGTGGTGAGCGTTTCCTTGTTCGGCTCAGTCGCGCGCGGCGAGAGTCCAACGCACGATGTGGATGTGGTGGTGCGCCTGGGGGAGAATTTCTCGGAACCGGGCCTCGACTACTTCAGCCGCATGGATGAGCTGGAAGAACGCCTCGCCAGAATTCTCGGCTGCAAGGTAGACGTCGTCGAAGAGCCGGTGCGCAAAGTGCGCTTCCAGCAAGAGATCGACAGGGACCGCGCCCTTGCCTTCTGAAAAGCCCGCCCGGCGCCTGGAAGATATCATCGAGAACGCGCAAGCCATCCTGCGCTACACCGCCGGGATGGACCTTGAGGCGTTCGAAGAAGACCGCAAAACGTATGACGCCGTCGAGCGTTGCCTGGAGCGGATCAGCGAAGGGGCGACAAAGCTAGGCGTCCAGGCCTCCGAGTTGATGCCGGATCAGCCCTGGCAGAAAATACGCTCGCTCGGAAACCACCTGCGCCACGACTACGACGATATTAGCCAAGACCGGCTCTGGTACATCGTCCAAACCAACCTCCCCTCGCTACGTGCCGCCTGTGAGGACGCGCTGCGGCGGCTACGCGAGGGGCAAAGCCCGTGAAAATTGGTCGCGCTATTCCCCGGCGCCGCACGTGCGCCCGCCGCTTTCCAGAACCTCGCGCACCTTTTGGGTCAGCGCGGCCGGCGTGAAGGGCTTTTGCAGAAAGGCC
>JADGNT010000345.1 GCA_017883345.1 Candidatus Solibacter sp.
TTCGATAGCGTGCGCTTCATCATGACGCGCGTGGAGTTCGGCTGGCTCATCCGCTCCATCCACAGTTGGTCGGCCAACCTGCTCATCTTCTTCGCCTTCGTGCACATGTTCAGCGTCATGTTCACGCACTCCTACCGGCGCCCGCGCGAGCTTACCTGGCTCAGTGGCATCGCGCTGCTCGGCCTCATGATGGGTTTCGGCTTCAGCGGTTACCTGCTCCCCTGGAATCAGATTTCGTACTTTGCCACCAAGGTGGGCACCGATGTCGCCGGCACCACGCCCTTCGTCGGTCCCATGCTGGCCCGCCTCCTGCGCGGCGGCGAAGATGTGGGAGCGGCCACGCTCACCCGCTTCTTCGCCTTCCACGTAATGATTCTGCCGCTGCTTACCTGCGGGCTGGTTGGCCTGCATCTGCTGCTGGTGCAGAAGGCCGGAATGAGCACCCCCAAGCACCTCCCCGCGCACGACCTGAGCCACATGAAGTTTTTCCCCAACTTCTTCCTGCGGGAACTGATGGTGTGGTACGGCGTGCTCGCCCTGCTTGGCTCGCTGGCCGCCATCTTTCCCTGGGAACTCGGTGAGAAGGCCGACCCCTTCGCCTCCGCCCCAGCCGGCATTCGCCCCGAATGGTATTTCCTGGCCCAGTTCTATACCCTCAAGCTGATACCCAGCCACGTGTGGATCATCGAAGGCGAACTCCTCGGCCTCGCCGGATTCGGCCTGCTGGCCCTGGTCTGGGTCGCACTCCCCTTCTGGGCCGCCACCAAACCGGATGGCTCGGGCGGCCGCGCCCGCCTGGCCACGGGAGTGGGCATCTTCCTGGTCTGCTATCTCTTCACCTTCACTCTGCTGGGATATTTCAAATGAGAGCGCCTAAAATTCTCTTCCTTCTGTGGTTCTCCGTGTGGATAGTCCCAGGCAGCGCCGCCGCCGCGGATTCCTGCGTGACCTGCCACGCCGCCATCGATGACGCCGTCAAGGGCCCCGCCGCCCTCATCAAGAACGACGTCCACATCGCGCACGGACTGAGTTGCGCCGATTGCCACGGTGGCGACCGCACCAGCGACGATCCCGACGTCTCCATGAACAAGGCCAAGGGCTTCAAGGGTAAGCCCGCGCGCGCCACCATCCCGAAATTCTGCGCCGCCTGTCATAGCAGCCCCGACTACATGCGCAAGTACGCCCCCCGCGAACGTGTGGATCAGTTCGAGCTCTACCAGACCAGCGTCCATGGAAAACGCCTTGCCGCCGGCGATACCGCCGTCGCCACCTGCATCGATTGCCACAGCGTGCACGATATCCGCGCGGTCAAGGACAGCGCGGCGCCGGTGCATCCCCTGCGTGTTGGCGAGACCTGCTCGCGCTGCCATTCCGACGCGGCGAAGATGGCGCCCTACAAGATCCCCACCAATCAGTTCCAGGAATACAAAACCAGCGTCCACTGGGAAGCGCTCAGCAAACGCGGCGATCTCTCCGCCCCCAGTTGCGCCTCCTGTCACGGCAACCACGGCGCCAAGCCTCCGCAAGCGGAATCCGTGTCCGCCGTTTGCGGATCCTGCCACGTGCTGTTTGAGCAGCTCTACGAAAAGAGCGTCCACAACGCCGTCTTCTCCGGCGCGGGCGGTGGCGGTGGCTGCATGGTGTGCCACTCCAACCATGCCGTCCACTATCCGTCGACCGCCATGCTCGCCGGGCCTAAGGCCGTCTGTTCCGGCTGCCACGATGCCGGCACCGCACCCGCCGGCGCCGCCACTCAAATGGCCGGCTGGCTGGATGGCCTCGACACGGCGCTGAAAAAGTCCGAGACCGTCCTGGCGAGCGCGGAACAGAGCGGCATGGAAGTCTCCGAGGCCCAGGTGCGCCTCATCGACGGCCGCGAAAACCTGGTCAAGGCGCGCCTCGCCCTCCACTCCATGAAGCCCGCGGAAATGCAGAAGCCCGTGGAGGCAGGCATGGCCATCGCCCAGGCGACCCAAAAGGCCGGCGAGTTCGCGCTCCACGAAAAGGATACCCGCCGCATGGGGCTCGCCGTTTCCGTGCTGCTCATCGGCATCGTCATCCTGGCTATCCGTCTCCTGCTACGCCGCATGGAGAGCAGTAGTTGAATGCGATAATCGAATTATGAAAACTACAATCCTCGCAACCCTAGTACTCATAGCTTCCGCCGGCCTCTCCTGGGCCGGCGCCGCCGAAGGCAAGGAGGTCTACACCGCCAAGTGCGCGGTCTGTCACGGGCCGAATGGAGAAGGCAAACCCGCCATGGCCAAGATGTTAAACGCGACAATGCCCGCACTGGCTTCCAAGGAAGTCCAGGCCAAGACAGATGCCCAATTGCAGGCGGTCATCCTCAAGGGGCAAGGCAAGATGAAACCGATTGCCGGCGTCACCGAGAAACAGGCAGCGGACGTAGTCGCTTTCGTGCGCACGCTGAAGTAGTGTAGCGCCGGCTTTCAGCCGGCCATGGCCGCTTTCTAGCGGGCATATCCAGGCCGGAACGCACCTCGGCACGAATGCCGAGGTGGCCGCCTGGAAAGGCGGCTCTACGGAGCCGCGTTCAGGAAAGCCACGACATCCCCCACATCGCTTTCGTTCAGGGTGGGCCAGGCGCGCCCGCGTTCCCGAGCGCGCTGGTACATCTTCGGCCCGTGCTGCCACAGTGCAGTGGCCAGCGTGATGGCCGTGACGGGCCGTCCGTGGCCGCGCAGAGCCGGACCGTCGTGCGCTCCTTCGGCCTGGCCGCCGTGACAAGCGCCGCACCCGCGTTCGCCGAACAGCGTCTGTCCCGCAACGGCAGATCCCGCCGGGTCGAAGTAGTTCAAGCTGGCGAGATAAGCCAGGAGGTCGGCGATTTCCTGACCCTCGAATGCCGGGCGGGCGACCGAGCGGCCTTCCGCCGTGCGCGACATCGCCGGCGAATGATTCCACATCAGCCCCGCGAACTGCACCAGGGTGACCGGCGCTGTGCTAGCTCCCAGGTCCGGGCCCACATGACCGCCCTTGCCGTGGATCGCGTGGCACTCGATGCAGGACTTGCTCTGGAAGATCTTTCTGCCGCGGTCCGGGCTGGCCGGCAGCAGTTCGGTCTCCCGGCGCTGTCCCCCGCAGTTGGCGCGGACATAGGCTAGCAGGTCGTTCATCTCGCGACCCTGGAAATGCGGCCAACTCATCTGTAACCGCTCGAGGCCTTTCTCCATGGCGGGCGCATGATTCCACATCGCCTCCGTCCAACGGATGGGTGTGTCCACGCCCTTCAGGGAAGACAGATCGGGGCCGACCGCGCCACCTTCCCCGCCCACCGTATGGCACTTGGCGCAGCCTTTCGCGCGGAACAGCCGCTGCCCATTCTCCTCGTCGCCCCGCTCATCGAGGTAGCGAGCCGTGTAGAGGAAAGCGAAGAGGTGCGTCATCTCCTGGTTACGCAAATCGGGATAGGCGATCTTTTCGGCCTGCATCCGCTCCCACATGCGGGGTGCGTGATTCCACATGGCGCTGACGAGCTGGTTCAAGCTGGCCTGCGGCGTTTGCGTGTATCCCAGGTCGGGCGCGAGTTTAGCCCCCACGCCGTTTACAGAGTGACAGTGAGCACAACCGTTCTTTCCCTCAAAGAACAACTGTGCGCCGAGGTGAGGATCGCCGACCATAAAGATCGACCAGCGCGTTTCCTTTCGCTGCTGCCAGATTAGGGCCGCAGCCAACAAGGTGGTTCCACCGAGGGCGGCCACCAGCCAAATCACAACCTGCCGCTTGGTAATCATGCCACGCCTCCCATGTCTGTGTGCGGTGCCGGACAAGCACGCCGGTGGCCAAACGGGGAGACCCGCGGTGAGACCCGAGGGCGCGCCCGCATGTACACGTATCGGCTTTGGATATTGTATTAGATTCGGACACCGTCTGAGAATCGGACGTACGGCACCGATTTAAAATCCTGGTGTGGAATCGGAGCAGCCGGGCTGGGATGGGGCTATACCCGCGATGGCGAGCCCATTTGGCGACTTGGCGACCGGCGTGCACTGGCCGGGACCGGTTTCAGCCGCAACGCCATATGGCAGTCATAAATTCGTTGAGACCGCTGGCTCTGCTTCTGCTGGCGGGCGTGACGCTCCCCGTATCGGCGCAGCGTGCGGACCAATCCCAGTACGTCGGTAGCAATACCTGCGAGGAGTGCCACAAGCAGGGATATCGGAGATTCGCGTCGACGAAAATGGCGAAGGTGTTCTTCGAGGCGCCCCGCAACGAACTGGAAGCCAAGGGCTGCGAGGCGTGTCACGGCGCCGGCCGCGAGCACGTGGAAGCGGCGCGCGCGCACGACGTCGCCCGCGAAAAAGGCGTCACCTACGAGGGTCCCCGAAGTTCGAATTTCATTATCCGATTAGGCAAGGACTCGCCGCTGTCGACGCGAGAGCAGAGCGCCCGCTGCCTGCAATGCCATGAAAAGGGGCAGAGGCTGTTCTGGGAGGGCAGCGGTCACGAGGCGCGGGGCCTCGGTTGCGGCACCTGCCATCAGGTCCACCAGAACCGCCCGGCGGTGGTTGCGGCCGCGGCGTTCAAGGAGCCTCTAACGACCAACACGCTTTTCACGAAGCGGACGCAAATGGAAGTCTGCTTCGGCTGCCATCCGATGCGCCGGGCCCAGCTCCAGCGCTCCTCGCACATGCCGCTGCGGGAGGGCGAGATGACTTGCGCGAACTGCCACAACCCGCACGGCGGCCCGAATCCGAAGATGCTGGTGGCGGCCACGGTCAACGAGACCTGCTATAAATGCCATCCGGAACGGCGCGGCCCGTTCCTGTGGGAACACCCGCCGGTGATGGAGAATTGCTCGACCTGCCATGAGCCTCACGGCTCGGCCCGCCCGCAGTTGCTGAAGCTCAACCCACCGCGGCTTTGCCAGGAGTGTCACGCGTCCACAGGACATCCGTCCGCGCCTCAACTGGCGACTTCGCATTACGTGTTCAACCGGGGATGCACCAACTGTCATTCCCAGATTCATGGCTCGAACCATCCGGCGGGGAGCAGGTTCCAGCGCTAGAGGAGGACTAAGATGACGTCGAATCGGAGAATTCTTGGCCGCCTGGCCCTGCTTCCGGCGCTGGCTCTGCTACCGATGCCCGCGGTTTACGCTCAAGAAGTCCCGGAACGCGGAGTTCTGGAAATTGGCGTTCGCGCGCTGGCGGGAGACCGAAGCTCGTCGCAGTTCGACGAATATCGAGACATCAAGCCCGGACTCTTCATTCGTCAGGCCAGCGTGGATCTGGAACACCTGTTCCAATCGAAATATTTTCTGAACTTCCAGACGACGCAGAGCTGGCAGAACGATCAGCACTTCCTGGGCGCATTTGGCAAGTATGGCAAGTTTGGCTGTGAGGTCCGCCGGGACGGGACACCACACGATTTTACGAATACCGCCGCAACTCTATTTACGGAATCCAGCCCGGGCGTATTCACCATTCCGGCGGCGACTCGCGCGCTGCTGGTAGCCAATCCGGCAAGCATCTCTCAGGTCCTCCCCGGCGCCAGAGCGGTGGATGTGGCGTTGCAGCGCAAGCTCACCAGCGGGAGCTGCCAGTTTACTCCTTCCGCTGCCTGGACTATTTACGCGCAATACTCCCAGGACGCGGAAAATGGCTACCGGCCTCTGGGCACAACGCTGAACGACGAAACCAACGTTCTGGAACAGATGGAGCCGGTGGATTACCGAACGCACGATGTCAAGGCCGGCGTCGAATACGCCGGCCGTAAGGTCGCCTTCCAGGCCGGCTACGCCGCCTCATTCTTCAACGACCAGCACAGCACTTTGACCTGGGACAATCCCTTCAACGCAACGGACGCGATTGGGAATGGGGCGCATGGCCAACTCGCGCTTTATCCGGACAACAAGTCCCAGGGTGTGAATTTTGCCGCCGCCTGGAACCTTTCGAAATCCACCCGTCTAATGGTCAGCGTCTCC
>JADGNT010000346.1 GCA_017883345.1 Candidatus Solibacter sp.
CAGATTTTCCTGAGTTCGCCCACCGACCACTCGGCGCCGAAGTTGTAGAACTCTTTGTAGGGCTGCTGGAGCAATTCCAGCACTCGCGCGGATTGGGGATCGCTCCTTGCCGGCAGGTTCTGGCGCACCTCCTCCAGCGGGACGCCGCTCAGCTTCATCGTGATCAGGCAGCGCACGTTGCCGGTGTGCAGGGCAATCTGGTCCAACCCTTCCTTCAAAATCTTCTTGCGCGCCTGCAGGACTTTTCTTTCACCCACATTGTGCAATAGCTGCATGTATTTCTCGAACAGTACCCACTCATTCACCAGCAGTGCGACTTCCGCGGAGCTGAAGCATTTCCAGAAAGCGACGGGATAACGGAGGGAGAGAAACCTCCCGAGCATGAAGGCGCCCGCTTCGTAGCCGGAAATGTGCTCGCCGGAGCACTTGGCCAGCGCTCCCTTGAAGAAGCGGATCTTGCGGTCGAGGGTGAGCATTTCGAAGACGTTGCTCTGGCCCAGGTGGTCGCCGATATCGCTCTTCAGTACCTCTTCGATGTAGAGGCCTTCCCGTTCGTCGAACCAGCCGTTGACCAACTGGCGGGCGTCTTCCGACTCCCCGCGCAGTTCGAAGTTCACCAGGCGCGTGACTTCGTTCAAGGTGGCAATATGGTCCACGGTGAGCCCGCGCACCAACTGCTGGTAGTAGCGGTAGGCGTAGGCGACGGAGGCGAACATCTTTTCTTCTTCCGGGTCCATCTCCACCGGCTCGCCCCGCATGTAGCGCAGCAGCCGGGCGGGCGTGTACTTGGCGCTGCCCCGGTAAACCGTGTGGCGGCGCGAGGAAACGGTGATCCAGTCGCCTTGGTGGAGTTCGCCGCCGGAAGAATTCACCAGCCGTCCTTCGGGATGGAGCACAACGCCATACTTCTCCAGGTTGAGAAGCGCGGGGATACCCAGGCTCTGGCAGATGGTGACCACATGCACGGCGGCCGAGGTCAGGCTGAGAATGGCGTCCACCTCGCGCATCACCACCGTGTCGGTGGGAACAAACGTTTTCTTGCACAGGCAGACCTTTTCTCCCTGCGTCTTGGCGGTCAAGGCAGCGTCGCCGGTGAAATAAACGCGCGCCGAAACCGCGGAGCGCGGCAGCACGCTGACGCCGCTGGAGAAGCTCGTCAGCGTGCTGAAGGCTTCCTGGTCAATCGTGTCGCTGGTGAGCTGCTTGAGGTGGTAGGGACGGATCAGCTCGGTGACCCGCTGGCGCGAGATCGCACCCGACTTGTGGAGATCGACGACGGCGGTGAGCGCGGCCCGCCCCGCGATGCCGGTCTCGTTGAGTTGCAGCAGTGCGAACCACTGGTAGCGCGGCGTGGCCTCGACCGCGAACTCGATGGTCACCGGACACTCGAACTCGCGTTCCAGTTCCGGAAGCTGCGGTACAAAGTGGTACACGGCGGGGAACGTGTCCTTCACCGCTTCCCGGTCCGCGAAGGCGGTGGTTTGAATCTCCGCCGTTCCGGTCATCATTTCTTCGCCGAAGATGTTGCGTGCGGTCTGCAGCTCCATCCCCTCGCCGGTCTGGGTATGGCGGCTGTACAAGACGCCGGCATAGGCGCTGTCGTGGCGCACGGTGCAGACCATCTTCTGCAAAATCAGGCTGGGGGAGTACTCGTTGCCGCGGCAGAGCGTGGCCACCAGTTCAAAGTTTTCCTCGTAGTGCTTCAATGCCAGGCGGGCAAAAAACGCGGCTTGATAAAACGGGTCCTCGATGAGCCGGCGGTCGATCTTGCGGACCATATCGGACCAGCGGTCGATCAGTTGCGAGACCTGCTCCGGCGCCAGTTCCGAGGTCACCGCACCCTCGCCGGCTGTGTCCTGCTCGAGCGCGTTGGCGAGGTTGCGCAGGTTGTTGAGGAACATCTTGCGGGCGCCGATCTGGCCGTACATGTCTTCCAGGCGGGCCAATGAGCGTTCGGTGATGCCGACGTTCAGAAAGGTGTCCATCACGCCGGGAATGTAGCTGGGCGTCGCGCAGCGCATGGCGAAGGCCAGCGGGCCGCCCGCTTGGAGCGACTGCATGGTGAGCACTTCCAGTTGCGCGATCGCGTCGCCCAGGTGGCGCTCCAGGTTGGCCGGGCCGTCGCTGTAAGCTTCCGCCGTGAGCACCACAAAATCCGGAACCGGATAGCCCTTCTGGGTGAGCTTGAGCAGGACGAATCCCTTTTGGCTGATGTCGATTACGGAGTGTGCCTCCGGGCTGGTACTGGGCACGACAAAGCGCGTTTCGGCGGGTGGCGGTTGTTCCGACGGAGTCGTAAGCCAGGGATATTCATTGAGCGCGGCTGCCAGTTCGGCGGCCGCGCGGGTGTCGCCGCGGCGCGCCTCCAGGATCAGCCCCAGATAAGTTTTCGCCAGTCCGTAATCGTGCTGGCTCAGCAGGGGGATGTCCACGTCGCTGACTACCACGCTGCCGCTGGCGCCGCCCTCCAAGTTGAAATCGACCACCGGCGGCCGGTACACCGGCGAGGAGGGGACCGGTGAATAGCGCTCCTTGCGAAAACGGCGGCTGTGCTGGTTAAAGTAATTGCCACGCATCCGGAAGTCGCGGATTGTCCCATGTGGCTCGGGGTGCATCGCTGGATTCGCCGCCTGCACTGGAAAATACAGAACCGGGCGTTCGATCTTTGCTCACTCCCATGAACGCCGTTTAACGTACACGGTTACGAGGGTCATGAGACTCTCTGGTGGTGAGCCTTCCAAACGCCCGGTACACCTATAGCGTACTCGCGCCGTTCTCACAGTCAACCTCCGCCGATGAGAATCCAGTTCCAAAATGGACCGTGATTCGGTTCTTCATGGCTTGGCGGGGCGGGAGTTTAGCACTTTTTCCAAAGCCGTCTATAATGTCCGGCAACGGGGTGGGAAATGGCTCTTTCGGCGGGGACGAAGCTCGGGCCCTATGAAATCGTCGCGGCGATTGGCGCCGGCGGTATGGGCGAAGTGTACCGCGGGCGCGACACGCGTCTGGATCGCACCGTCGCCATCAAAGTTCTCTCCGCCCATCTCTCCGACAATCTTGACCTGAAGCAGCGCTTCGAGCGCGAAGCGCGTGCCATCAGCGCGCTGCAGCACCCCAATATCTGTGTTCTCCACGACGTCGGCTGCGAGGGCGGGACCGACTTCTTGGTCATGGAATTCCTCGAAGGCGAAACGCTGTACGACCGGCTGAAGCGCGGGCCGCTGCCTCTTGACCAGTTCTGGAAGATTGCCATCGAAGTTGCCGACGCGCTCGACAAGGCGCACCGCGCCGGGATTACCCACCGCGACCTCAAGCCCGGCAACATCATGCTGACCAAGGCGGGCAGTAAGCTGCTGGATTTCGGTCTTGCCAAAGGCAGCGGCGCAGCATTCGCGGCAGCAGCGGGCAGTTCGCCTTCGCAGTCGGTGTTTGCGGCGGCCATGACGCGCTCCAGCCCGGCGTCGCCGCTCACTTCGGCAGGATCGATCGTCGGCACGGTTCAATACATGGCGCCCGAACAGATCGAAGGGCGCGAAGCCGACGCGCGCAGCGACATCTTCGCCTTCGGCCTGGTGATGTACGAAATGCTCACCGGCGCGCGCGCCTTCGAGGGTAAGACGCAGGCCAGCATCGTAGCCAGCATCCTCGCGCTGGAGCCGAAGCCGCTGCGGTCACTCAAGGCCGATGTGCCGGCGCCGCTGGAGCGCGTGGTCAATCACTGTTTGGAAAAAGATCCGGAGCTGCGCTTTCAGAGCGCGTACGACCTGAAGCTGCAGTTGGAACTGCTCTCGGAATTGCCGGTGAGCGGCGGCGAGGAAAGAGTTGCCGTCGCGCCATCTCGCATGGGCGTGGTGCCATGGGTGGCGGCTGCAATCGCGGTCCTTGCAGCAGTTGCGCTCGGATGGCTGTACTACCAGACGCGCGTCCAGCCACAGTACTCGACCCACTCCTACCTGCTGGCGCCGGACAATACTCAGTACAACTTCCTGAACAATGTGTCTGGGCCGGTGGTGATTTCTCCGGACGGGCGACGCATTGCCTTCGTAGCCGCAAAACCGGGTACCGGTGAAGGCGTTCTTTGGGTGCAGCCGCTGAACTCTCCCACCGCACAACCCATGGCCGGCACCGAAGGCGCGACCTACCCGTTCTGGTCCTTTGACAACCGCTTCGTGGGCTTCTTCTCCGGTGGCAAGCTGAAGAAGGTGGACGCCAATGGCGGCCCCCCGCAGGCGCTGTGCGACGCCGCGAGCGGCCGTGGCGGGACCTGGAACCAGGACGATGTCATCCTTTTCTCGGCCTCGACCACCGATCCCCTTTCCCGCGTTCCTGCAACTGGAGGCACGCCGGTCGCGGTGACGGCACTCAATGTTAAGAACGGCGAGTTGTCGCACCGCTGGCCAACGTTCCTGCCGGACGGCATGCATTTCATCTTCTGGTTGCAGGGCGCGAGCGGCGACGAAAGCAGCGGAATATTCGTCGGCGCTCTGAACTCGAAAGAATCCAAGCTTCTCGTCCATACTTCGTCCGCCGGTTCTTTCGCCCCGCCAGGCTACCTGATGTTTGTGCGCGACGGCACGCTTCTGGCGCAACGGTTCAACATGGGGAAACTGCAACTGGAAGGGGATGCAACGCCGATTGCCGATCATGTCGCCGTGAATACTTCGGTGTATCGCGGCGTGTTTACCGCCTCGGCGGCGGGAACGCTTGTGTACATGGGCGGTGGGGCAAGCAGCGGTTCGCAACTCCTGTGGTTCGACCGCCAGGGACAGAAGCAGGCGGCTGCGCTCGCCGACACGCTCCTGTATCGGCAACCCGCCCTTTCTCCCGACGGCAAGCGCTTGGCGGTGATGATTGAGTCGGGCAGCTCGCAGGACATCTGGGTCGTCGATTTGCAACGCCAGACCAAGACGCGTATCACCTTCGGTCCGGCGCGCTGTTTCTTGCCCGCCTGGTCTCCCGATGAAAGATGGATTTACTACAGTTCCAGCAAGGGCAACTCAAACCATATCTATCGCCGGGCGTCGGATGGAACCGGTGGTGAAGAAACGGTACTCGCTACCGAAGGAATCTCGGAAACTGCTTCTTCGGTCAGCTCCGACGGCAAGTACCTTGCCTACTATCGTGCCGATCCAAAATCCACGACTAAGACAGATGTTTACGTCCTGCCGTTGTTCGGCGATCGCAAGCCCATGCCGCAGGTCACCACGCCGTTCTTCGAGGTTCTACCGAGGTTCTCACCCGACGGCAAGTGGCTGGCCTACTTGAGCAACGAAACCGGACGCTACGAGGTTTACATCAAACCGTTTCCCGGTACCGGCAAGTACCAGGTATCGACCAGCGGCGGCGGTATTATTGCCTGGCGAGCGGATGGACGCGAACTGTACTTTTATGCGGGCGGCACCTTGTACGCCGTGGACGTAACCGAGAAAGGCGCTGCTCTCGAGCTCGGCACGCCGCGACCTTTACTGAAAGCGGTGGCCGTATCCGGACCCGAGGGTCCTTACGCGGCGAGCGCCGATGGAAAACGCTTCCTGATGAATGTGCTGGCCGAACAAAAATCCGTCCAGACCTTGACCCTGGTCAACAACTGGACCGCGGATCTGAAAAAATAAGGGGCAGCCACGAGGGGCTGCCCACCTTCCCTGTCGAATCCTTACTCTCCGCCCGCCGCCAGGTGCTTCCCGGTCACGTTGTCCTTGTAGATGGTCCCGCCCTTCATCACGAAGCCGACGCTCTCCAGCAACCTGACATCCTGAAGCGGATCACCCGTCACGGCGATCAGGTCAGCGTACTTGCCCGGTTCGATCGAGCCCACGTCCTTGCTGCGGCCGATGAGGTCGGCGGCACTCACGGTTGCGGCGCGGATGGCTTGGATCGGCGTCATGCCCCACTCCACCATCTTGGCGAACTGCTTGCCATTGTCGCCGTGCGGATAGACGCCCGCA
>JADGNT010000347.1 GCA_017883345.1 Candidatus Solibacter sp.
GCGCTGTTCCTCCTGGCGAACTCCGCGCCCGCGGCGACCTACTACGTCGATTGCGCATCCGGTTCCGATACCGCATCCGGCGCCTCGCAATCGGCCGCGTGGAAGAGCCTGGAAAAAATCTCGGCGGCCACATTCGCGCCCGGCGATTCGATCCTCCTGCGCCGCGGCTCCCGCTGTGCCGGCTCGCTCGTCCCGAAAGGCTCGGGCGAAGATGGCCGCCCCATCCGCATCGGCGCCTATGGTGAGGGACTACTGCCCGTCATCGAAGCGGGAGCCGCCGAGGCGGCGGTAAAACTCCTGAACCAGCAGTATTGGGAGATCGAAAACCTCGAGACCACGGGTGGCAATCCGTACGGCGTGTTCATCGGCGCAACCCCGGGCTCTCTCGTGCTGCGGCACTTCGTTCTGCGCGACCTGGTGGTGCACGATGTCGGTGGAACGCCGAAACAGAAAGCCTCCGGCCTGGTTGTCATCGCCGCCGCGAAAGGCATCACCCTGGAAGACATCCTCGTCGACGGCGTCACCGCCTATCGCACCTCGCAGTGGGCCGGCATCTACGTCAGTGGATCGGACACCCGCGCCCGCAACATCGTAGTCCGCAATTCGATCGTTCACGACGTGGATGGCGACGGCATCGTTCTTTTCGCCGCCGAGAACGGCCGGATCGAGAAGAGCGCCGCGTGGCGCACCGGCCTTCAGGAGCGCGAGACCATCGGCACGCCCAATGGAATCTGGACGTGGACCTGCCGCAACTGCATCGTCGAGAACACCGAGGGCTTCTGGATCGATTCGCCCGGAGTCGACGGCGGAGTCTACGACATCGACTGGGGCAATGACGACAACACAGTCCAGTTCAACTACGCCCATGACGCGCAGGGATACTGCGCCGCCATCTTCGGCGCCGGTAAGCGCGCCACCACCAACGCCGTGCTGCGCTACAACGTCTGCGTGAACAACGCACGCAGTCCGAAGCTGGCGCGGCGTCAGGGAGACCTGTTCACGGCCACCTGGGATGGCGGTTCCCTCGATGGCGTGCTGATCGAGCACAACACCGTCATTTGGAATCCGCCCATCGATGGTCCCGCGCTGCAGATGTCCAACACCGAATTCAGCGGCACGCGGCCAAACATCGTCTCCGATAACCTGCTCGTCTCTTACGTCCCCAGCCTCGTCCGCTCCGCGCCGCCGGTGAAATTCGAGCGCAATCTCTACTGGCGCCCCGGCCGCCAAGCGGCGAAATGGTCGTACGGAAACCGGGAGTTCACTGCGTTCGACCAATGGCGTGAGATTTCGCCGGCGGACGGGTTTGCCAACCCCGGTCTCGACTGGCTCCTCAGTCCGCTCAAGACCCTGGCCGGCTTCGGCGCCGTTTCATCGCCCGCGCCGCCGTCCACCGGCCGGAGAGCGCCGGCCGGCGTGCCGTACGGCAGCGGAAAATGGACACTGCTGCTCTTCGCGGGCAAAGCCGAACCGGAAGCGCGCTCCCAACTCGTTTTCGTCCAGACCGCGCTCGCGCAGTACCATGATTGCGGGCTGGATGCTGCCGTGATCCATGAGGGCGTACCGAATCTGCCATACGACTGGAACTTCGGCGCGGTCCGCTCCGTGGAACGCGCGGCCACCAGCGGCGCGGGATTCGGCAAAGTGCCGGCACTCCTGCTCGTTTCACCCGCCGGCGAAGTCGTCCGCCAATGGGATGGCTTCGCGCGGTCCGCCGATCTGGGCCTGACGCTGAAACACTATCTCGGTCCCGCGCATGGCAATGCGTCACTCGACCTCGACGTTAGCCGCCCTGGCGTCGCTGCCCGATACCCGAATTGAGGTTGTTTAGACGAAGGATGCTGTTATGAACGTTTTTCAAGTTGTGATCGTATCGTCAGCCCTCGCGGCCGCGGCCGCCCATGCCGCCGATGTGAAAAGCGCCGCCTTCGCGCCCGACAAGATGGAGACCATCCTCTACGGCGTCGCGTACTATCCGGAGTACATGCCGGAAGAACGGCTGGAGAAGGACGTGGCCCTGATGCAGAAGGCCGGCATCAGCGTGGTTCGGATGGGCGAGTCCACTTGGAGCAGTTGGGAGCCTCGCGACGGCGAGTTTCAGTTTGCCTGGATGGAGCGCGCGCTCAACCGGCTCCATCAGGCCGGGATTCACGTCATCCTCGGCACCCCCACTTACTCCATTCCAACCTGGCTGTACAAAGAACACCCCGAAATCTTAGTGACCCATGCCGGCACGGCGCCCACCCTTTCGGACCCATACTATCCGTCGTACCCGCCCTCGTCCGCGCCCGGTGCCTACGGTCCTCGCCAGAATTACGATTTCCTGAACCCTTACTTCCTCGAAAAGGCCGAGCGCGTCATCCGCGCGATCGTCGGCCATTTCAAAGACCACCCGGCGGTAATCGGCTACCAGATCGATAACGAAACCGCTCCCACCGGCGTCGCGACGCCGTACGCCACCGCCAAATTCCTCGCCCGGCTCCAGCGGAAATATCACTCGCCCGCCACCATCAATCGCATCTGGGGTCTGAGTTACTGGGGGCAGTTAGTCGACACTTGGCAAGACTTGCCGCCTCGCGACGGAATCCTGAACCCCGGATACAAGCTGGAATGGGAGAATTTCCAGCACGATATCGTAACCGATTATCTCGCGTGGCAGGCCAGGATCGTCAATGAGTACAAGCGCCCCGACCAGTTCATTACCCAGGACTTCAGCGGCGGCGCCCATACGAATCTCGATCAATGGGCGATCGCGAAACACCTCGACGTGGCCGCCGAGAACCCCTACTTCAGCACTCAGAAACGCCTTGAGGGCCGGGGAATCTGGTTTAGCGGCGACGTGGGCCGTTCACTGAAGCACACCAATTACCTAGTCACCGAGACTAACGCGCAATCCATAGGATGGGATTCCCGCTCGCAATATCCACCCTATCCGGGCCAGCTCCGGCAGGTCGTCTATGCCCACCTCGCCGCCGGAGCCAACATGGTGGAGTATTGGCACTGGTCGTCGCTGCATTACGGCCAGGAGACCTACTGGAAAGGGATCCTCTCGCACGACCTCGAGCCCAACCGCCTGTACGAAGAGATGACCGGCGTCGCCGCGGAACTCAAACGCCTTGGCCCGCAGCTCGTCAATTTGAAGAAGGACATCAAGGTCGCGATTCTGTTCAGTACCGATTCCGCCAATGCCATCGCCTACATGCCCTTCAGCGATCGCGTCAACTATCAGACCGTCCTTTCGCAGATGTGGAATGCGCTTTACGATCTGAACGTCGAAGCCGACTTCGTGCAGGCGGGCGACGGCGACGTGTCGCGCTACAAGCTCCTCATGGTCCCGCCTCTGTACAGCGTGTCCGATGCCGTCCTGCGGCAGATCGCCGAATATGTGAAGGCCGGCGGCCACGTGGTGATGGCGTTCAAGAGCGGATTCACCGACGAATACTCCACGGTGCGCCATGTGATGGCGCCGGGACCTCTGCGCGAAGCGGCCGGTTTCCACTATCAGGAATTCAGCAGTCTCGCCGAACCCGTTCCCCTGACGCCCGATCCGTTTCACGCCGCCGGCGAGAACAAGGCATCGGTGTGGGCCGAATTTCTGCTTCCCGATACAGCCGAGGTGCTCGCTTCGCTGGACGACACCACCTGGCGCTTTCCCGTAATCACCCGTAACCGTTACGGCGACGGAACCCTCACCTACGAAGCGACGGTCGTCACCGACGCGCTGCAGCGCGAGATCGTTCGAGACGCGATTTCGCGTGCCGGACTGGCCGGCGAGGACCAGAAGCTTCCGCCACAGGTCAAAATACGGCAAGGACGCAACGGTCAGGGCCGCCTGCTTCGCTATTACTTCAACTTTTCCGAGCAGGACGCGTGCTTTACCTATCCCTATGCAACAGGGGTGGATTTGCTGACCGGATATCCCGTCGAGAAAGGCGTCCGGGTCGATCTCCGCCCCTGGGGTGTCGCGGTAATCGCGGAGCGTTGATCGTGGAGTTCTCGATGGTCCAAACCCGCTCGACCCTGCCGGCAGGAGGTGACCAGGAGGGAGTTTCATCGAAACCGGGAGGGGAACGTCGATCGCGACCCACGTGCAGAAAGCTGATGTTTGCTGTACGGGCGTACGCTTGTCGGCTATTAGATTCCCCTTTTGGTCGCCTGCTGCTCCCAGGAGGCCAGCGGAGCGACAACTCGCGCAGCGTTTACTCACCCCGACGGCGCAGACGGGGAGCGGCAGCCGCAGCCCCGAGGGAGCGTTAATTAAGCGCAACTATTTCTTCCTCGGGTGCCTCCCGCTTCTCGGAGCCGGGGACTATCGTACTTTCCGATATTTCAGAATCGCGATGCGGTCGCCGTGGCCACCGCGGCGCAAGACACCACGTTCGCGGAGCTGTAGACTCGACACATGGACCAGAAGGCGTACGAACGCATGAACCCGACCGGCGGCTCACTTGTGATTTCAGGTTTCAGTTCCGCCACTTTCGGAGACGGCGACATATCGCCGCGCTGCCGGCTTCGTGGCGTCGGTGGTTTGGTCCGATTGCTTGGCATACCTATATGAGGAAAACACTCGTCCTGCTGCTCGGGGTCGTTGTGCCCCTAGCCGCCGAATTGCCGGATTTCTACAAGAGCGTTGATCGTGTCTTCTGGGTCGTCGACGACATCGACCGTACCGTCGCGGGATGGCAAAAGCTCGGCATCATCGACGTGCGGCCGAATCCCGGTGCCGGCCCGGGCGTTAGGTGGTCCATCGCGCGTTTAGGCGACACGGTTGTCGATTTTATCCAGCCTCTCGATGACAAGACCCCGTTCGCGGCCTATCGGAAGAAGCACGGGCAGGGCATCATGGCGCTGATTCACCACGCTCCCACCAAGGCTGCCGTGGAGCAGGAGCTTGCCCGAATGGCAAATGCTGGCGTCGCGGTCCTGGACGGGCGGAATCTCGGCCCTGAGGGTCGCTACGTCCTCTTCGACACGGCAGAAGAGGGGAAGTATGTCATCGGAGTTTTCTGCGACCCGGGCGGCGCGGGTTTGCCGCCGGCGCCCGCACCGAAGCCGAACGCGAAGCGACTCTCTCAGTATGCGTTCGTGGCACGCGACCTGAAGGCGGTCTCCCGATACTGGGAGCGGCTCGGATTCCCGGCGATGGACTTCACGCACCCGGTGTTGTGGGACTTGATCTATCACGGTAAACCCGGGAAGTTCGATGCGATTCTCGGGTGGCAGCGGCAGGGCAGGATCGTTTACGAGTGGATTCAGCCCACTATCGGCCCAACCACGTACTTGGATCACCTGTCGAAATACGGAGAGGGGCTGCATCACATCGCTCTCGCCGTAAGTGACATCGAGCAGGAGAAACGAGAGTGGACGAACGCCGGTTTTCCAACGTCGCAATCCGGCGCGTGGGGCGAGCGCGACAAGTCCGGCTTTGGCCGGTTCGCATACCAGGACACGCACACGATTGGCGGCACCGAAGTCGAGTTACTTTGGAATTACAGGTAGCACGCGCCCGGCTTCCGCATTAACGGCTACTTTGCCGACTGTGCGCTTCGCCCCAATCGCTTCTCCCGAGCCGCCGGCCATCGGCTGTACCGAAAACTAAATACTTCGGCCAATCTGTTTGATTTTAGATCGCTTACGCTAAAACTGCTGTGCGAACAGATTGGCCGGTATTTAATAGTCAGGGATGACCTATGCCCGCTGTGCTCGCCCTTCGGCGCTTGCCGAGCGGATTACGCGGCCATCCGGACATTGAACCGGTATGGATGCCGTATTGGGCCGGCGCGAAGGATAGCTGTCGCTAACAGCCCATAGCACCAGGAATCTGGTAATGGCTTCGGTCCAGCGATGTGCTGCGCAGCATCCCGGACGCCGTGCCGCCGAAACCGTATGCCGACAGTTCCAATGTCCAAGGCTCCACTTTAGCCGGCGGCATCTCCGCCAA
>JADGNT010000348.1 GCA_017883345.1 Candidatus Solibacter sp.
GTCTGCATTGATTGTGGGGCGGACCCCCCGGTCCGCAGCCGACGCCCCCGTCGGCTCGCCGCAGTGTGGATGATGCTGATTTCATTGGCGAAAAGCGGGGCCTGGGGGACCCGCGCGGACCAGGGGGTCCGCCCCACAATTTCGGCGGGATTCGCAGCTTTGGCAAAAAGTATGTGGCATTAGGCAGGATTGCCTGCCCCACATCTATTTTCGCGGGAAGGCTCCGCCTTGTGCATCCGCTTCGAAGCTCGGACGTCGCGACATCCAATCAAGCTTGCGAATACGAAAGCTGTGAAAAGAATCGCGGCGCGGTCCTTTCACCGCATCTGGCGGCCGCGGCTTTCTCGATGAGTTAGTCAGTGGGGTTTCAAACCCGCCCACTCAAGTAGTAGACTGATTGCCAGAGGAGCATTGCCGCATGGCCACATCATGGTTGGCGCTGGCTGGGTCGGCAGCCTTTGTGCCGGCTGGCGGTTCGGTCGCCGCGGCGCCCGGCCTGGACGATTTCCCGCGGCGCGTGTCCACCACGGTGGACACGCGCGAAATCCCACAAATATGAACATCTGGTGGAAACGCGTCTCGCACGTCTTGCTGTTGGGCGCGGCGTTCGCCGTCTTCTCGGAGCAACGATCCTGCGCCACGCCGAGTCTGGCGCTGCCGCCAACCGCCGCCCGGTGGAACATGGCGTCCCCCGCTCACTGTGCGAAACCCGACCGGGGCGATTTCGGGCGGTGGCGCGGGACGGCGGGCGCGCGACAAGTCTGTCGCGTCGACTACGCCGGATCGCCGGGGATGACGCTCACCCTCTACGATATGCCGGAGTGGCCCGGCGCCACGGCGTTCGACGCGATGCAGAGATGGGATCGGCAGCCGGGGAAGATGGCCTTCTACAAGGGCCGATACTTCGGCGTCGTAGAGTCTTCGCCCGAGGCGGATACGGAGACGGTGAGCCGTTTCATCATCGCCCTGGAAGCGGCCCTTCCGCCTGCCCCGGTCGAGTTTCACCGCTGATTTCAGGCACTGCCACGTAGATCTCTACCGAGTGCGAAGTCACGCCGCCCGCGTTGAGCGAGATCTCGACCGTGGGGCCGTAATCCGCCAACTGGGCGGGCAACTGGAAGTTGACCTGTACCACGCCAGCGACAATTCCGGGCGCTGCCCCTCCATACACCACGTCGGCCGGACGACCTTGCGCGTAGACCTGGCAGCATCCGAAGTCCGCGGCGTCCGCGGCGATGCGGCCGTCCTGCCAGACGCCGTAAGGTGTCGCGCCGATCCCCGTGGCCCAGATGGCAACGATGCTTCCCGGTTGCGCCGGATGTCCCGGCGAGTTGATGCTGCCATCCTGATTGACGGCTGCCGCCGTGCCGTCGCCGCGCTGGAAGACTTCGGGACTGGCCGCCACCACCGTCGCCGCGAAGTCGGACGTCGCCACGCCGTTGAAGCTGACACGCACGCGCGCCGGGAAGCCCGAAAAGGACATCGGCGTCACCGCGTTCACCTGCGAATCGGACACGTAGAGCAGCGGTATCGGCGAGCCGTTGATGGACACTTGCACTCCGCCCAGAGATGTCGGCATCATGCCCGAGGCGTCGGGGACGGCCGCCGCGGGTGTCGCGGGGCCAATGTGCGGCCCGTAGATCGAGATCACCTCTCCTCCAACGATGCGCCCGCCCACCGGGCCGAAGGCCGCGTTGGCGATCCCGAAGATGCGCGGCGGCCCGGGCTGGGTGGGCGAGAGCGTCGAAACCAGGCCGCCGTACCCGGCAAAGTGCAACGTGCCGGCGGCGTCCACCGCCAGACTCGCGGCGGCGGTATCGTTCGGCAGGCGCGAACTGTAGGTCAGGGCCGATCCCGCGGCATTCAATTCCGCCACGAAATCGCCGCCCTGCGACCAGCCCTGCCGATTGGGAAAGTCCGGCGAATCGGTCGTCCCGCTGACCCAGACGTTGCCCGCGGAATCGAGCGCGATCGCGTGTGCGGCATCGTCGCCCTTGCCGCCCAGGTACGTCGCCCACACTACCGCGCTGCCCTCGGGATTCAGCTTGGCGGCGAAGGCGTCCGTGCCGCCCGCCAGCGCCGCCTGGTAGCTGCCGGCGGTCGACGGGAAAGCGTCGTCGAACGTCGAGCCCGTCACGTAGGCGTTGCCCGCCGCATCGGCCGCGATGCCGGTCACGGCGTTTGCGGCATTGGTGTTGGGGCCCGCCGGGTTGTAGCCCGGCCCGAGGTAGGTCAGATACAGCAGCGCCGTTCCGGCGGAGTTCACCTTGGCCACGAACGCTCCGGTGCCTTGCGCGAGCAGCGCGCCCGTGGTGGTGGGCAGGTCGGCGGTGTCGGTGTTGCCGGCGAGATAGGCATTGCCCGCGGCGTCCACCGCGATCGCCTTCCCCAGCGTACTGCGGCTGCTCACGAAGCAACTGCTGCCCGCGCCGCAGTTCTTCTGGTGGCCGGAAATGCGCGTCGAATAAAGAATGCGGTCGCCCGCCGCGGAGATTTTAGTGAGGAAGGCGGCGGACGTGGCGTTGAGCGAGTAGAACGGAGTGACTGTCCCCGCCGGCAAGCCGGGCGTGACCGGAAACGCCGCCGAGTAAGTGGAGCCGGTGACGTAGAGGTTGCCCGCCGCATCCAGCGCCAGCGCCTGGATGGCCGCGGGGAAGTAAGTCGAGAAGATGAGTTGCGTGGCGTCCGGGTTAAACTTCACCACAAAGCCCGGCCCCGGAGTGGATTCGAGCGCATTGCGCAGCGGCAGCAGTGTCGAGTTGGTCGCCCCGGCGACATAGAGGTTGCCCGCCGCATCCACCGCCATATCGTTCGCCTGGTCCGTGCCCTTTCCACTCAGCGTGGCGAACAGCGTGATCTTGCCCGCCGTGTCCAGCTTCATGACAAAGATTCCGCCGTCACGGCTGCCCGTCACGTAGGTGTTCCCGGAAGCATCGGCCGTCACGCGCGCCACGCGATAGTCGTTGGCGTCTCCAATGTAGGTGGTGAAATCGGCGGCCGGCAGCGCGGCTAGAAAGCACAGCGCGGCGGCCAGGCGGCACAAGCCGTAGGGGCCCATGCCCCGAGCGTAGCATGCTGCCTCAGAGGATGAGCGGATGACGACTTCACCGCAGAGACGCTGAGATAAGCGCAGAGTTCCATGTCACGGAAGAACTCCGTGGTGGAATGGGCTGGGAAACCCGGAAGAATGCCCCCAGGAATGGGGGCATGGCAGCCTGAGAGGCTACGCTACGGCGTTTTCCTCAGCGTCTCTGCGTCTCTGCGTTGAATGGACGGCTTCCCTCGGCGAGCAATTGCGACACCTCGCGATAGAGCCGCTCGGTCAACTCCATGCGGTCAGATGCCTTCAGCCCATTCGTAGAGATCGGGTCTCCCACACGCAGCACCACGTTGCCGCTGCGCAGATGGATTGCGCCCATCGGCAACAACTCCCTCATGCCCACGATGGCCACCGGCACCACCGGCACCCCGGCTTTGATGGCGATGTACGCCGGGCCCTCCTTGAATTCGCGCAACCCCACGGCCGAGCGCCCGCCTTCCGGAAAATTCAACACACTGACGCCGCGCTCGCTGATGATGCGCGCCGCTTCCATCATGCTCTTCAAGGAGGCGCGCGGGCTGCTCCGGTCCACCGGGATATGTCCGGCGCGCTGCAAGTGCGTGCCCAGAAAAGGGATGCGGAACAGCCCCTGCTTAGCGAAAAAGCGGAACTGCCGCGGCAGCGAGGCCAGTAGCGCCGGGATGTCCATGAAGCTGCCGTGGTTGGCCACGAACACGTAGGCGCCGCGCGGATCGATCTTTTCCAGCCCGGTGACGCGCACCCGTATGAAGCTGACCGCCAGCAGCATCCTGGCCCACGCGCGCGCCAGTTGGTGTTGTGAGTTCCCCGTGCGGTCGAAGAAGGAATCGATCAGGGACAGAGTCCCCATCACAATAGTGCAAATGACGATCAAAGGCGTGGAGAACAGCAGGGAGCGGAGGAGGCTCATCGATTCGCCCACTATACCACCAGCATTTCCCGCGCTTCCGCCACCAGGAACAGAGAGCCGGTAATGAAGATGGCGTCCTCCGCCGTGGCGTCCTTCACCATCGCCAGCGCCTCGCGCAGATTCGCGGCGGTTCGCAGATCGGGGTGCTCGGCCACCTGCCGTATGGACTCGGGGGACAGCGCGCGCGCCTGGCGCGGCGCGGTTACGATCACCTGTTGAGAGACCGGGAAGAGAATTCCGCCGATCTCGTCGATGGCTTTGTCGCGCATCGCCCCATAGATCAGGCGCACGCGCCGCCCGGCATAAAAGCGTGCGATGTAGGCCGCTAGCGCCCTCGCCCCGGCGGGGTTATGCGCGCCATCGAGGACGATCTCGGGATGAACGGACACGCGCTCCAATCGTCCGGGCCAGCGGGTCTGCGCAATCCCCGCGATGATTTCCGGTTCGGAGATCCCCAGCCG
The DNA here is from genome assembly GCA_017883345.1 of Candidatus Solibacter sp. Classification (GTDB taxonomy): domain Bacteria; phylum Acidobacteriota; class Terriglobia; order Bryobacterales; family Bryobacteraceae; genus Solibacter. The sequence goes on from JADGNT010000348.1 coordinate 4,451, forward strand.
CGTGAGCGCCACGGCGGCGGTCGCGGCATTCTCCACCTGGTGCTCGCCGGCCAACGGGCACACGATCTTCAGATCGAGCTCGCCGCTGAGTAGAAATCGGCTGCCGCGCGCGTCGAGCTCCAGATCGTAGATGCTCCACGCCTCCGTGCGCGCCACCGGGATCGAGAGTTGCTCGGCGCGCAGATCGAGCACCTCGGCCACTTGGCTGCGCTGCCGCGCAAAGACCGCCGTCACCCCCGCCTTGAGAATCCCCGCCTTCTCGCCCGCGATGGCTTCCAGGCTGCGTCCCAGGAACGCCTCATGGTCGAAATCGATCGGCGTGATCACGCACAAATCCGGCGTCACCACGTTGGTGGCGTCCAGCCGTCCGCCCAGCCCTACCTCCAGCACCACCATATCCACCGCTTCTTCGGCGAAGACCACCAGAGCCATGGCGGTCACGGTTTCAAAGTAGGTGGTATGCGAGTCGATCGCGCCACGGACGAGCAGTTGCTCCACGGCGGCATGCACGCGTTCGAAAGCGGCGGCGAAGCGCACCGCGGGGATCGGCTCGCCATCGATCCGGATGCGCTCGGTGGGCTCGGCCAGGTGGGGCGAGGTGAAGAGTCCCGTGCGCCGCCCCGCCGCGTGCAGCGCGCCAGCCATCATGGCGCAGGTGGAGCCCTTTCCATTGGTGCCGGCGACGTGCACGAAGCGCAGACGGTCCTGCGGCCGGTCCAGCGCGTCCAGCACTTGGGCGATGCGCTGGAGGCCGAGCTTGGCGGTCTTGATTTCGTTGCCCAGCGCGTACAGGAACTGAACCGAATCGGGGTAATTCACTTAGGACACCGTTTCACGAGGAGGTCTCGGGGTGCGAGGATGGCATTCACCGCGGAGACGCAGAGGAAAACGCAGAGAAGACCAACAACAGGCTCGACGGACGGAGCAGAATTCACCTCCTCCGTGGGGTGTGCGGAGCGAGCGAAGATCGCGGAGGAGAGGCACGCTCAATCCACAAAAAATCGCAGCGCCGTGGCCACGTATTGTTTCAGCTCCAGGCGCGGCACCACGGCGTCCAGCATGCCGTGCTTGAGCAGAAATTCGCTGCGCTGGAAGCCCTCGGGCAGTTTCTGCCGGATGGTCTGCTCGATCACGCGCGGCCCCGCGAAGCCGATCAGCGCGCCCGGTTCGGCGAGGTTGAGATCGCCCAGCATGGCGTAGCTGGCGGTGACTCCGCCCGTGGTCGGGTCGGTCAGGATGCTGATGAAGGGGAGACGCGCTTCGTCCAGGCGCATCAGGCCGGAAGAGATCTTGGCCATCTGCATCAGGCTGACCGCGCCCTCCTGCATGCGCGCCCCGCCCGAAGCCGAGACAATCAGCAGGGGCTGGCGGTTTGCCATGCAGCGCTCAATCGCGCGCATGATCATTTCCCCCACCACCGAGCCCATGCTGCCGCCGATAAAGCGCGGTTCCATGGAACAGACCTGTACCCGCCGGCCAGCCAGCCG
>JADGNT010000349.1 GCA_017883345.1 Candidatus Solibacter sp.
TCCGCCTCGCCGAAACTACTCCCGACGCCACCCGCGCCGCCGCTTATCGAAAGCAGGCGGAGACCACCGTGCAAAGCCTGATCGATCGCTATCTTTCCGGGGAGGGAATTCTGCGCCACGGCTGCAGCACCCGCCCCAACGACGTCACCTTAGTCTACGGAGACTACTACCTGCTCGAAACGCTCCTCTCGCTGGAGCGCAAGAACTGAATCAAACAGAGGTTAGGATGAACAGAAAAGTCGTAGTTTTTTTCTTGTGGGGTTGGTCTCCTTGTGCAGCGTGCCGCTGCTCAACGCACAGACCACCACCACCCTTTATGGCACCGTAAGCGATAAGAGCGGGGCGGTTGTGCCCGGCGCTCAGGTCACGGCTACCAATGTCGGGACCAATCAGTCGCGCACCGCGCAAACCAACCCAGAAGGCCAATACCGCTTCGAATTCATGCCCATTGGCGCCTACAGCCTCGAATTGACGGCCACCGGCTTCAAGAAGTTCGTGCAGAAGGGCATCGCGCTCGACGTCAACGTGAATGCCCGCGTGGACGCCTCGCTGGACGTCGGCATTATGACCGAAGAGATCAACGTCACGGACAGCGCCGCCTCGGTGAACACCGACAATGCGCAGATCGGGCGCACCGTGGAGAATACGGAAATCACGACACTGCCGATTGTCGGCCGCAACGTGTATACGCTGCTCAACCTGATTCCGGGCGTCTCATCCACCTCCAACAGCATCGTGCTGGGCTTTCCGGAACAGCGCACTATGATCAACGGCGGCGTGGACGGCGGCGCCGGTTCGGTGAACTACTACCTGGATGGCGGCGCCAACATGACGGGCCTGCGAAACACCGGCAACATCGCGCCGAACCCCGACGCGGTGGAAGAATTCCGCGTGGTCACCAACAGCTACAGCGCCGAATACGGACGCTTCGCCGGCGGTGTGATCAACATCATCACCCGTTCGGGCGGCAACCAGTTTCACGGCTCGCTGTTTGAGTTTTTCCGCAACAACGATTTGAACGCCTATCCGTGGCTTTCGCTCACCACTTCGCCGCTGCATCGCAACCAGTTCGGCGGCACGTTCGGCGGCCCCATCCGCAAGAACAAGACGTTCTTCTTTGGGACCTATTCCGGGTTGCGGCAGATTGTGAGCTCGTTCCTCAATTCGGCGGTGGTCCCCACGGCTCTGGAGCGCACCGGCAATTTTTCGCAATCGAAGATAGCACCCAAGGATCCGAATAACGGAAACGCGCCGTTCCCGGGCGGCATCATCCCCACCACCCGGTTGGATGCCGCCGCCATGAACATTCTGAACAAGTACCTTCCGGCGGCCAATCTGCCGAACAGCTTCTGGCAGGGGACCATTCCCAGTCCGTACGACACGGATGAAGTTCTGGCGAAGATCGACCACTCGTTCAGCGACCGGCAGCGCCTCACCGCCAGCTACTATGAGACCGCCGGCAAGAACTCCATCTCGCCGGGCGGGAACATCTCCTGGTCCACGGAGAATTTCACCTGGCGCCAGCAGAACGTCAACCTGAGCGACACGCTCACCCTCAACGCCAACACCGTGAACCAGTTCTGGCTGGGCTACACGCGGAATTTTGGGGGCCGCCTCAACACACCGCAGACTTCGCTCGGCGATTTCGGGTCCACCTTTAACGTCCAGGGTCCGCCGGCGCTTCCGCAAATCACCGTCAGCGGATATTTCACGCTCTCGCAAGCCATCGCCGGTCCGGTGGCCGGCACCAATTTCTATTCCATGCGCGACCAGGTCAGCCTGACCCACGGGCGGCACACGCTGAAGTTCGGCGGCGAGATCTCGCTCAATAAAGACATTCAGCAGACGCTGCTGAACAACTATGGGGTCTTCTCGTTCACGGGGACCAAAACCGGTAACGCTTTGGCCGACTATGTGGCCGGTCTTCCGGTCAGCATGAACCAGGACGCGCCCATCACCGCGATGGATAATTTCTGGGCCGGCGCGTTCTTCCTGCAGGACGATTTTCGCATTCACCCGCACCTTACCCTGAATCTGGGATTGCGCTATGAATTGCAGCAACCGCCCACCGATCCGTTCAATCGCGAATCCACCTTCAAGCTGGGAGTGCAGTCGCAGGTTCTCAAAGGGTCGCAGGTCCCGACGGGTTTGTTGGTGCCCGGGGATCCCGGTATCGGCCGTGGAATCGTCTCCATGAAGTGGAATCATGTCTCGCCGCGGCTGGGACTGGCGTGGGATCCGTCCGGCGACGGGAAGACTTCCATCCGGGCCGGGGCCGGCATCTTCTACGGCAGCGTGAGCGGCAATGAATGGAACTCCACATCCAACTACAACCCCTTCGCCGTGCGCCAGACGTTCCCGAATGTGGGTACGTTGAGCAATCCCTACCTGAATCAACCGGGCGGCGTGTCGCCCTTCCCGTTCACGTACGATCCGAACAATCCCCGGTTCATCCTCCCGGCATCGATTTACGGAGTCGCGCCGAACTTCGTGTGGCCCTACACCTACCAGTTCAACTTCTCTGTGCAGCGCCAGGTGATGAAAGACTTGACCTTGACGGCCGCCTACGTGGGCTCGTTCGCACACCGGCTGCCCTTCGCCGTGGACTTGAACTATCCCTTCTACAACAGCACCGCGACTTCGTCCAACGTAAACAACCGGCGTCCCATTCAGCCGGGCACGCTCTCGCAAATCTACTCCGTGCAGTCGGTCATGCAGGCTTCCTACAACAGTCTGCAGATCACCGCCGAGAAGCGTTTTTCGCACCACGTCAGCGCCAAGGGATTCTTCACGTTTGCCAAAAGCCTGGAAGACGTTCAGCTCGACAACAACACCGTCAATGGCGGTGCGCAGGATTACCGGGCCCTCAACCTGGAGCGCGGCCGCTCCGATAACGACCGCCGCAAGGTCGCGGTGGGATCGTTCATCTGGAAGATGGACTACTTCAACCGGGTGAACCCGTTCCTGCGCGCGGTCATCAACGATTGGGAACTCTCCGGGATCGTCACACTACAGAGCGGACCGCCGTTCAGCGTGACCACCGGAACCGATGTCAACCTGGACGGCACCAGCAACGATCGCGCCAACCTGATCGGCAATCCGTTCCTGGACCCGCATCGCTCGCGCAACGACGTATCCAACGCCTGGTTCAACGTCGCGGCCTTTGTGAAAGGCGCCAACGGAACCGACGGAACCGCCGCGCGCAATCTCATGACCGGACCGGGGTCGAAGAACGTGGATATGGGCATCTTCCGCAACTTGAAGTTCCAGGAGCGGATGACGCTGCAGGTCCGCGGTGAATTCACCAACGTCTTCAACCTGGTCAACCTGAGCAACCCCAACGCCGCGCTCAATGCGGCGGCGGTCGGCACCATTCGTAGCGCCGCGTCCATGCGGCAGGTGCAGTTGGGGCTGCGGATGACGTTCTAGGGAGACGCGGGCTTCAGCTTTTGGCAGGTTGAAGCCCCGCCCCCACTACCGATACAGACGCCGGTACATTTCCGCGTTGCGCAGCACCGCCTGCACGTAATCCCGCGTCTCCGTGAACGGGATGGATTCCACAAACTCCGCGGGCTCCCGGTACGCGCTCCACGCCATCCATTCCCCCACCCGGTTCGGACCGGCGTTGTACGCGGCCAGCGTCTGCTCCACTTTGCCGCCCTGCTGATCCAGCATGGAGCGCAGAATCGAGCTGCCGATTTTCAGATTCGCCGCCGGCTGGTACAGCACGCGCGTGGTCACTTTTCCTACCCCCGCGTTGCGCGCAAACCGCCGCCCCGTGGCCGGACGAATCTGCGTCAGCCCGTAGGCTTTGGCCCGCGAAACCGCCTGCGGATTGAACTCCGACTCCTGGCGGATCAACCCCGCCAACAGGTACGGATCCAGGTCTCGCTCCTGCGCGGTGCGCACCACATCCGCCCGGTAAGGCAGCGGGAACAGGAGCTCCCAAAACTTGCGCGGCGCGGCCGGCACCGGCATGTTCAGGTACTCCGGACTGGTGCTCTTCATGATCCGCATGGCCTGGTGCGGCGCCTCGGCCGACTCCGCCAATTCCATGGCGAGCAGCGCCGGCTGCCCGTCCGTGCGCATTCCAAAGCGCAGTTCGGCATCCGCCAGATCGTTCAACCCGGCCGCCCGCAGCAGGCGCGAGCGTTCGATGCGCGTCTGGGTGGCCGTGGCGGTTTCGGTGGCCACCGGCGCGGGCGCGGAGAACCGGATGGCGGCCACGAACTGCGCGATTTCACCCGCCGGCGCCGCCGTGGGCGCTGTCGCCTTCAGGCGCTCCCGGGCCAGCATGGCGTAGTAATGATTCTCGAACGCGGCGGCCAGCTTCTGGTAGCAGGCGCGCGCTCCGGCAACATCGCCCGACCGTTCCAACTGCCGCCCTAGAAAATAAAGCGCCGCCCCCGCCGTCGAGTGCCCCGGGTACTGCTGCACGTGCTCCCGCAGCAGGCGGGACGCGTCCGCCCGATCGTGAAGGTAGGCCTGGAACGTGACCTTCCAGTGACTCAGCGCCGCCGGCGCCGCCGTGGGGAAATCCAGGTACACCGCCTGGTACAGCGGCACGTAATCCTCCGCCCGGTTCAAAAGCAGATAGCGGTTGGCCGCCGACCCCAGCGCCTTCAGCCGCCACGGCGATTGCTGGTAGCGCGCCGCCAGTTGCTGTACCGCCGACATCATCTGCTGGTCGTCGTTACGCCGCCGCGCACATTCGGCAAGATAGTACAGGCGCTCCGCCGCGGCGTCCGCATCGGCAACCTCCAACCCACGAAGATACGGCCAGGCCAGCGCGGTCTTCCCGGCCAGGAAGTCCGCCGCTCCGATGCGTACGCGCGCCTGGTCGCGGGCATGGTCGGTTTCCGGCCCGCCGGCCTGCGCCGCCACGGCCTGGTACTCCTTCCTGGCCAGGGCGTACTCCGTCGCCTCCATCAGGCGGTCGGCGCGATGCAGCAGTTGCGCTGGGCCCGGCGGCGGATAGCCGCTGCCCATCGTGTCCTTCAGGGTGAGCAGCGCGGCGGCGGCGCGCGATGCGGCGGCGCCGCTCAGGTAGTGATAGTGGACTCGCTGGTAGAACTCCGCGGCGTGCGCCAGATCGTTGGCCGCCTGGTAACAATCGGCCAGCGTGACGTCGCCTTCGGGTTGCGGCAGCTCGGCGTAATGCTCGCGCAGCAAGCGCACCGCGTCCGCCGCCGCCGAGGCTTTGCGCGCCCGCGCTTCGAGCAGCCAGCTCTTGCCGTTGAGCGGCGAATTCTGGCGCGCCGCGGCCACCAGTGCCGTCACTTCGAAATCGTTGGATTCCACCCGCGCCAGGGCCAGATAGTAGGCTGCATAATCGTCGATCGGCGCCAGTTTCCCTTGCAGCGGTTTCAGCCCCGCGATGGCGGCTGTGTAATTCCTCTGTTCGTAGGCCGCTATCCCCAGCGCCAGATTGGCCAGCGCGGCGTCCCGCGGATGCCCGGCGATATAGGAAGCGATGGCGCCGCGCCGCGCCGGGCTGGGCGATTCGCGATAGGCGCGCACCAGTATCCCGAGCGAGCCCGTGACAGGGGCCGCGCACAGGCTGCTATACCAGAGGGCCGGGATAAGTGCTGCCGAGCAGGTCCGGATCGTCATTGGCTAAGGTTCGGGTCAGTTCCAGGTGCAGATAATCTACCATGCTTGGGCAACCCGCGAAGAACCGGGTTCGAAAGGCTTGCCGCGCATCGTCGATGGGCTGCCGGAGCGCTTCGTAGAGGTTGCGCCGGCCACGGGCCACCTGCACGACTTCGGCGTGATACAAGCGCATCTCCGCCGCCTGCACGCGCGCGAAACGCTGCGCCCGCAGGTGGATCTGCTGTTCAGCGGGCGGAAGTTCTTGCCACGCGGCCGCCGGCTTGGCTTGGACTGGCGGCGGATCCGCCGCCATGGCGATGCTCACTAACCGCGGCGGGGGAAC
>JADGNT010000350.1 GCA_017883345.1 Candidatus Solibacter sp.
CCCCACCAGGGCGCCGCCTGGTAACTCGCGACAAATTTGATGTCGCTGAAATCGATCCCGTACACGCTGCCTTCATCGCGCAACTGAATCGTCAACCCGCGGCAACTCGACTTGATTTCGCACCGCTCGAAACGGATGTCGTGGATGTCCTCCGTGGTTTCCGTGCCGATTTTCAACCCCGAATCCTTGGTTTCTAGCCTACAGTCCTTGACCGTGATGTTGGCCGACGGCCCCCACTTCCGGTTCTGCCGCGTCGCCTTGATCACGATGGCATCGTCGCCGCACACGATGTTGCAGTTAGAGATCTCCACGTCGCGGCAATGGTCCGGGTCGATGCCATCGCAGTTCGGCACATCCAGATTGTTGCGGATCTTAACGCCGTCCACCAGCACGTGCTCGCACCCCAGCATGTGCAACCCCCACTGCGGGGCCTGGCTGAAGGAAATATCGCGGACCTCCAGTCCCTGGCAGCCGGTGAGGATAAACATCTTCGGGCGGAACGCGCCGAATTCCCAGATCTCGCCTTCCTTGTTGAAACCCGTCATGAACTCGGTGGCGCGCCCCGCGATATTGCCGGTTCCGGTAATCTTCAGGTCGCGCGCGCCGTTGGCGGTGAGCACGCCATTCTCGTCGCCCGCCGGGTAATGCGCCTGGTTGGTGGAGATCACCAGTTCGGCATCGTCGGCCAGGTGAAAATCGATCCCGCTCTTCAATACCAGCGTCCCGACCAGATACTTCTTGCCGCCGCGGATCAGCACCTGCGCGGCGTTGCCCGCCGCCGCGGCCGCATCGATCGCCTTCTGGATCGCCGCGCTATCCAGTGTCTTGCCGTCGCCCACCGCGCCGTAATCGCGCACGTCGAAGGTCTTCCGCGTCTGCGCGCGTAAAGCCAGCGCCGATCCGGCTCCCGCCAGCCCTGCTCTCGTTAAAAAGCCGCGCCGCGTACTTTGGTTCGTCATGTGTCGCCTTTTGGTGTCGAGTATAACAGGCAATATTCGAATTTCGGAGTGGAATTACGTTTTGAATACCGAACCCGCGCTGCCATCCCGAAGTCGCCAAAGCGCCCTGACACGCTATCATGGAATCCGTGAGGCGGAGGGGTCCAGCGTGAACACCGCGCAACTGAAAATCAAGATTTTCGCCGACGGCGCCGACAAGCGTGGCATTCTCGACCTGTACAAGAATCCCTTGATTCAGGGCTTCACCACCAATCCCACGCTCATGCGGCAGGCCGGCATCACCGATTACGAGGCCTTTGCGCGGGAGATCCTCGCCGAAGTGCCCGACCGGCCTTTCTCCCTGGAAGTCTTCTCCGACGATTTCGACGAAATGGGCCGGCAGGCGCGCAAACTGGCCGCCTTGGGCCCGAATGTGTACGTCAAAATCCCCATCACCAACACCAAGGGGGCGAGCGCGGCGCCCCTGGTCCGGCAACTCACGCGGGAAAACATCAAGCTCAACGTCACCGCCCTCATGACGGTGGACCAGGTACGCACGGCGGCCGCGGCACTGGTGGGGAGCCCCAGCGCCTACATCTCGGTTTTTGCGGGGCGCGTGGCCGACACCGGGGTGGATCCGCTACCCATTATGCGAGAGTCGCTCGCCGTCATGAGACCCCAGCCGCAACTGGAGCTAATCTGGGCAAGCCCCCGCGAGATTTTCAACCTGGTGCAAGCGGACCAGATCGGCTGCCACATCATCACCATCACGCATGACCTGTTGAAGAAGCTGCCGGGCCTGGGTAAGGATCTGACCGAATTCTCGCTCGATACGGTAAAAATGTTTCACCGCGACGCGCTCGCCGCGGGTTATCGCTTCTAACGCTTATTGCGCCTTTCGCGACTGGATCACCTGCTGCGCCTGAGCAAGTTGATCGGCTGTCCCGCGCATGGCTACCGCTCCCTGAGTCGGGAACCCGAACACGCGCGGCATCTTCGTCTCCGTTCGGATCGCGGACACCGTTTCCAGAAGGCTTTCCAGCGTCGCCGCGTTCAGGTAAGCCACCTGCGCGATCTGGTTCTGGTTGCCGGCTCCGCCCACCTTGAACTCCTTCGTGCCCTGACCACCGGAACCATCGAACTGCTTCAACAGCCAGGCCACCAGCGCCATTTGATCGTCACTCCCCCGCATGACCAGAACCCTGCGCGAGAGGATAGGGAAGCAACGTTGGATGTCCGCTAACGAGCGCGTCACGTTCGTGACCTCCTGTATTGCCTGGGGCGTGTCGATGTGCGTCAGAGCCGCCACCCGCACCACCAGACCACTCCTGGCCTCCCAGACCCCTTCGGCAAGCCGGTAGTCGGGCGTAGCGGAAGGTCCGGTTTGCGCGCCGGCCGGCTGATCCAGCACGGAGAGCAGCCAATCGGCCGCTTTCACCTGCTCCACCGACCCACGCATCACAATCGTCTTCTGCTGGTTCATCGGAAAGCAGCGTTGAATGTCTGTGACCGAGCGCACCGCGTTGACAATCTCCTGTAGGTCCCGCGGGTTGTCCACGTGACTCAGATAAACCACCTGCACCAGCGGAGCCTTGGGATCGTTGAACGGCAAATCGCGCGTCCCCGTCGCGCCGCCGGGTTTGTCCATCTCGGCGGTGAGCCAACCGGCCACTGCGATTTGTTCCGCGGTCCCCTTCACCGTCAGCGATCGCTTCGCCACATCCAGCGACACATCGCGGATATCGCCAATCGCTCGCACCGCATTGGTGACTTCCTGCAACGCCTGCGGCGTATCGAGGTGGGCGAAGTAGAATACCTTGTCCGAAGTCTGCCCCCACGCCGCGAAGGCGAACAGACCCACGAGTAGACTATTACCGGCAGCCATAAGGAACTCCTCCACTCTCAAAGACGCTGCGCGCCAGCCAAGCGTGCAACCGATCTCCTAGCCGTATTTCCCGGCGGCTTTCAGCTCGGTCTCGATTGTCGCAAGCGGCAGCAGCAGAGATAACGGTGCGTCCAGCAGCGGCACAGCACCATAGCGGGCATACCATCCCGCCACCCTTTCATTCTTGGCGTCGATGACCAGCACGACGCCGCCAACTTCCGCCGATGCCAGCAGGCAGCGTCTGCCAGCCGCAAGCAGAAGCTGTCCGCCAAGTCCCTGCCCCTGCAGCCTGCGATCCACGGCCAGGCGCGCCAACCGGAAACCCGGCACGTCATGGCGAGCCAGCCCGCGCCGCACGATCTCCGGCGTGCGGGCATATTCAACCGAGGCGGGGCTCAGGCTGTAGAAGCCGAGAATGGTTTTGTGGTCGGCATCGTCAATCGCCAGAAATGTTTTCGCGCCGCCCAACTCGTGACTCTTGCGGGCATAACGGCGCAGAAATTCGTTGAGCACTTCTTCGCCGCAGTCGAAAGCTCCCCGATCGTGTTTCCTGTGGATCGGCTCTTCGTGCCATGCTGTCGCAATCATGACCGCCGTGGCAACGCCTTTGCGGCGGCCCGCAGCCTTGCGTTCGGCGCAGGTGGATTCTCCAGCAGGTCAAGAACCCGCAGACTGTCCCGGGCGGAGAGTTGTACGTGATCGGCTTCCTCGATGACGGCCTTGGCGGCACGCACCGCGTGCCGAATGACGAAATCCGTCAGATCGGTGTGGTTCAGCGCCACCGCCCGCAACAGCAGCGCTTTGTCCTCGGCACGTATTCGTAAGGACATCCGTCTCTGGTCTTCGACTGCTCGTCTCGGCATGGCGTGATCCTCTCGGAAGGCCGATGGCGCCAGCCCACGTCCCTCCGCTTCCTCCGCGCTCTCAGGTTTTGACTCGCCTGGTTTTCTCTGCGCTCTTTCTCCGCGTCTCCGCGCCTCCGCGTCAAGTACACGGTTTCATTTGGTACCGAATTCATCGCGCTTGGAGGCCGATCTCTCGCCGCTCGTACACATTCAAATAGTAACAACAAGAGAACGCGAGTCAACTGTTGGTGCGCGCGCTACCGGACCGCCTCAAACCCCAACCGCCAGCCCAACTTCGCCTCGTCGAACCAGGAGATTTCGGCGCCAAACCAACGCGTCTTCGACGCCGCCTGGAAGCGCCCCGGATTGACCGCGCCCAGCACGAACGCGCACGGCCCTTCCCCATATCGCTCGATCCGCTCCGCCAGCCACGACCCGGCATTCAGAGGCTGCGCCAACACCACCGGCAGATTACCCAAGAGCGCCAGGTACCCTTGGAAACTCTGGTCCACCTGCTTGATCGGCCGCGGGACGCCGTAAGCCTGCCGGTAGCGTTGGATCGCGTCATCCAGATTGCGCACCGCAATCACCACGCGCGTCACCCCGCGGAACTCCTTGGTCACCGGCTTGCCCTGCGGGAAGGCCCGTTGCTCGCGCGGTGTCTTGTCCTGAATCAGGAACGGGAAAAACGTGCCGCGCGTCTCCGCGCCCACATCGGAGGTCTCCCATTCCAGGCGCACCCCGTCGGGACGCGTACGCCCGCTGCCCACCGGCGCCGACACCGCGATCCCCGCTGCCTTCAGCCGGCTCACCTCCCCGGCCAGATTCTTCTCCCGCATCGCCCAAGCGCATGGACCCGCGTTCTCCGTGAGGAATTTCGCCCACACGTGCCGCGCCACCGCTGCAGCCTCCGCATTGGGCTGCATGCCCATCAATTCCAGGTACGACCCGTCCGGGAAGCTGACCAACGCCATTTCCGTCGCATGGTTGCTGTGCGCTCCGCCGTAGACGGTGGCAATCCCCACGGCGGCGAGCCTCGCCTGCATCTGCTTGATGTCGCTTCCGGTAATGGTGACGTGATCGATTCTCGAATCCGCCGCACAGAGCAGCACAGGCAGGGCGGCCCACAGCCAAACGCAACGCATCATGCCCCGATTGTAAGGCTTCCCGCAGTGGGCACAAAAAAAGCCGCCGGCGTGACGAGCGCCGGCGGCCGAAAGCACCACTTAGGAGCGAACATGGCAACCCTGGTGCGATCCCGTCCTCCGCTTGGCGATGAACCCGAGCATTGCTCGCGTACACCTGAATTCGGGACCGCAAGAACATCATCGCCCGGAATCGCTCTGCTGAACAGGTCCAGCGGTACCCGCTCCGTCCTAGGACTTTTGCGTCGATTCCCCGCCGCCGCCTGGTACTAGCCCGACCGCGATCACCGATACCGCCTGCCACGGGAAGTAGCCGTCGATCCGCCTCCACAACGGCACCAGCGCGTCAAACACGCGCAACTGGAGCCTGCTGAACGATCTGCGCTTCAGTACCTGCCCATTGAAGCGCCAGCCGGGACGCGTCACCCGGTTGAAATGCAGCATGCGCTCCACCTCGAATCCCGCTTCTTCCATGCGCGCCCGCAGTTGCGCCTCGGAATACCGGCGGTAGTGCCCCAGTACTTCGTCGAGCGTGCCGTATGCCTGCTGATCCTGCGGTACCAGAACGATCGCGCGCCCGCCCGGCTTCAGCGCCGAGAAGATATTGCGCAGCGCCCCCAAATCGTCCTCCACGTGCTCCACCACGTTGAGGCAGACCACGCTGTCGAACAGCTCATATAACGGCTGGAAGTCCGCGGAATCGCACAGATCGCACTTGCGGATCTCCAGGTTCGGCCGGCCGCCGAAGCGCACGCGCAATCGCGCCATGTGCTCTGCGTCGATGTCGCTGGCCACGTAGATCTTCCGCCCGCGCGCCAGATGCTGCGTCATGTTGCCTATCCCGGCGCCCAACTCCAGCACGCGCGTCCCTAGAAACGGCCGCACCGTATCCGCCATCCACCGGTTAAAGCGCTTTGTGCGTGCCAGCGAATCCAGAATCTTCGCTCCCTGGTCCACATAGATGTCGCGCGTGAAGCCGCAGCGCAGAATCACCCACAGCGCGCTCACCGCGTCCATGGCGCCGATCTTCTTGCCATCGTCGTAGGTGCGCCCGTAGTAGCTGATCGGCACTTCGTAAATCGAGGCCTGCCGCTGGGCGAACTTGATGGTGAGTTC
>JADGNT010000351.1 GCA_017883345.1 Candidatus Solibacter sp.
CCTTGCGCACGATCTCGTGGTCACTGGCGAGTTCGTCGAGCACGTCGGCGGCGGTCGAGATCGCCTTCCCCTTGGCCTGCTTCGGCGCGGGCAGCTTCAGATCCTCGAACAGCACGCGTCCCAACTGCTGCGGCGAGCTGATGTTGAACGGCTTGCCCGCTAGTGTGTGGATTTCCGCGGTGAGCCGCGAAATCTCCGTCTCCATCAGCCCCGAGAGGCGTTTCAACTCGGCGCCGTCGATGCGTATGCCGGTCCGCTCCATGCGCGCCAGCACGCGCGTCAGCGGCAGTTCGATTTCGTCGTACAGCTTGCGCAGTCCCCGCCCATCCACCGCCGGCGAAAGCTGGTGAAAGAGCTCCAGCGTGATGTCGGCATGCTGCTCCGGCGCCGGGCCGAGCCGCAAATCCATGCGCCGCCGCGCCTGCTCTTCCAAGGCGCACCCCGAGGGGTCGGCATCCAGCAGGAAGGCGTACAGCATCACGTCGTGATCGAAGCCGCGCGCTTCGATGCCCAGCCGCGCCAGTGCCAGCAGGGCCGCCTTCGCGTCGCAGGCAATCTTCACCGCGAGCGCGTCCTCCAGCCAGGGCGAAAGCGCCGCGAAATGCTCGGCATGCACGGCACGCGCCTCGCCGGCGCGCCAGGCCAGACCGACGGTGTCCAGCGCGAACTCGCCTTCCGCCGATTTCGAAATCGCCACCGCCACCGGCGCACCCCGCGCCTCTTTCAGCCAGGCGCGCAATTCGTCGCCGCTCGCGATTAGACCGTATTGCCGCTCGCGCGTATCTTCGCTGGGGCCAAGCTCCTTCAGCAGGCTGTGGAATTCCATCTCTTTATAGATGGCCTTCAGCAGCGCCGGGTCGGGGGCCTGCGCCTTGACTCTCTCCGCGGAAAACTCCACCGGCACATCGGTCGAAATGGTCGCCAGGCGCTGGCTCATCCGGATGCGCTCGACGTGATTTTGCAGGCTCTCGCGGTAGGTCTTCTTCTCCACTTCGGCCGCGCGCTCTAGCGCGGCGTCGAGCGACCCGAAGCGCTCGATCAGGTCCTTCGCACCCTTGTCGCCGATTCCCGGCGCGCCCGGAATGTTGTCCACCGCATCGCCCTTCAGCGCCAAAAGATCCGCCACCTGGTCCGGCCGCACGCCCAGGAAAGTCTTCACCTTTTCGGCGTCGTACCACTCATCGTCCTTGGCGGGATTGAGCATGCTGACGTGATCGTTCACCAGTTGCAGCATGTCCTTATCGCTGGACACGATCACCACGTCCATGCCGAGCGCCTCGGCGCGCCGCGCCAGGGTCCCGATCACATCGTCGGCTTCGAACCCCGGGTATTCCAGAATCGGAATCCGCATGGCCTCCAGGATGCGCCGCACGAAGGGAATCTGGTCGAGCAGGTCGGGCGGCGTTTCGGCGCGGTTGGCCTTGTACTCGGGGAATTCCTGCACGCGGTGGGTGGGCTCGCCGCTCTCGAATACCGCGGCCACGTAGGCCGGGCCGTACTGCTTCGACAACTTGCGCAGCATGTTGTTGAAGATGTAGACCGCTTCGGTGGAGAACCCGGTGCTGGTCCGCATCGGCGGAGCGCCCGACCGCGCGCGCGCGTGGTAAGCGCGAAAGATAAACCCGAACGTGTCGATAAGAAAGAGCTGCTGTCTGGCCACTGCGCCCATCATACGATAGCCGGGTGGGACAGACGATCGGGGGGACTGACAAGCCTGACATGAATTTCCGGCGCTCTTTGCCGGAAATTCGCTGGCAGGCCTGTCTGTCCCCATCTGTCCCACCTGGCTTGAATAGCGATCGACATTTTTTTCCATTCCGGCAGTTCTTGATCTATCGGAAATCCCAAGCGCGCCGATAGTACTTGTGAGGCTAAGTTGCCAGGCTGTCAACGGAATGTATACATCGCACTGCTTTGAACGCGTTCCGGCGCTTCCGGCAAAAACAATCCCGGTTCGGAAAATAGGGCCTGGTAGGGTAAATCCCTTGGGCTGGCAGGCGAAATGGCGGAACGTACATCGGCTCTCATGACTAGAAATCGCGTTGTCGTGTTTCGAGTGACGCAGGAAGAGTACAAGCTTTTGCGCAGCACCTGCCTGGAGCGGGGAGGGCGCAGTCTCTCGGACTTCACCCGTTCCGGGCTGCTGGCCTTGCTGAAGAGCACCGGGCAATCCGATGAACGCATCGCCCTGCTCGAGCGCAAGCTGGCCAGCGTGCAGTACTCGGTCCAGCACATAATCCGGCTCATGGAGAGTGCCGGAACGCAGGTGGATTCGAACCATGCATACTGATCGACTTTTGAAAACAACAACCATGAAACTCATCCTTCTTCTCACGCTGTGCGCACCCATGGTGCAACCCCAGGGACGTGCAACTCCCAACCCGGAAGCTGCCGCTAATCTTCCGGCCCAAAAAATCGGCCCGCGCGACCTGATTATGGTTCAAGTGTATGGGTCGCCGGAACTGTCCCGCAGCGTGCGTGTGGGCGCCGACGGCATGCTCCGCCTGCCCATGCTCAAGCAGCGCATCAAGGGCGAAGGCATGATGCCCAACGATCTTGAAGTCATGGTCGCCCAGGCGCTGGAGGAGGAGGGTCTCATTGTCGACCCGATGGTGACGATCACCGTCGCCGAATACAGCAGCCGGCCGATCAGTGTCGCGGGTGCGGTGAAAGAGCCGCTCACCTTCCAGGCCAGTGCTCCGGTGACGCTGCTGGAAGCGATCACGCGCGCCGGCGGGCTGACACCCGTTGCGGGTTCGGAGATCCTGGTCAGCAAGACGCAGACCGGTTCCGGCGGCCAGCCCACTTCGCTCATGCAGCGCGTCTCCGTCAAGGCGCTGATCGAGGGCACGGATCCGGAGGCCAACCTGCGTCTCTCTGGCGGCGAGGAAGTACGCGTTCCCGAAGCCGGCAAGGTATTTGTCGTGGGCAATGTCAAAAGACCCGGCGCATTTCCGGTGGAGGACGGCGCCGAAACCAGCGTTCTCAGGATGCTCGCCCGGGCCGAAGGCCTCGCCCCCTTCGCCGGCAAGCTGGCGTATATCTACCGCCGCGAAGCTTCCGGGAGCAAAAACGAGATACCGATCGAGATCAACAAGATCATGCTACGTAAAGCTCCGGACGCCCCCCTGCTGGCCAACGACGTCCTGTACATTCCCGACAATCGCAACGGCCGGTTGGGACTGGCGATCCTCGAAAAGCTGCTGCTCTTCGGCGGCACGGCAGGGGCAACTGCCCTGGTATACGGTTCCCGGTAAAACCCCATGGCTGACAACAATTTCCTAACCACCCTGCCAGCGCCCGTCGAAGGCGCGCCCCAGAGGAATCTTCCGGTCCCCTACGAGGTCTACCGAGCGTCTGCCATGATGCCCGAGACGGAATCGGCGGCGGTAGCCGTGCCGCTCTCACACTACTTGTGGATTTTCCGCCGGAACTGGTGGAAGATCCTTCTGTTCGTCGCCTGCGCGGTGGCGGCGACGGCGGTGATTTCCATGCGGCTCACTCCGGTGTTCGAGTCCACGGTCACCATCGATATCGATCGCCAGATGCCGAGCGGCATCATCGGTCAGGAGTCGACCCGCTCCTTGACCAACGATTCGGATCAGTTCCTGGCCACGCAGGCCAAGCTCATTCAGTCGGATTCGGTCCTGCGGCCCGTGGCGCAACAGCTCAAACTCAGCCCGGACCCGGAAGCGCAGGACGCACAGAACCCGAAATCCCCGAGCGCGGACGATGCTCCGGTGTTGCTCAGAAACCTGAAGGTCACGCGCCCGCCCAACACCTACCTGCTCTTGATCAGCTACCGGTCGCCGGATCCGCGCCTCGCGGCGGACGTAGCCAACGCCACCGCCCGCTCCTATTTGGAGCACACCTACAATATCCGCTTCAAGTCCTCCGCCAGCCTCTCGGCTTTCATGGAAAAGCAGTTGGAGGAACTGAAGGCCAAAATGGAACGCTCCAGCAGCGCGTTGGCCCAGTTTGAACGGGAACTCAACGTCATCAACCCGGAGCAGAAAACCAGTATCCTCTCGGCGCGCCTGCTGCAATTGAATACCGAATACACCAACGCCCAGGGGGATCGCGTCCGCAAGGAGACGGCGTTCAAATCCGTCAGCGGCGGCTCACTCGAAGCAGCCCAGGTTTCCACCCAGGGAGAAGCGCTCAAACGGCTGTCGGAACGATTGGACGAAGAGCAGCAGAAATTCGCCGAAGTCAAATCCCACTTCGGCCCCAACCATCCGGAGTACCAAAAAGGCTCTGCCCAACTGGCGGAATTACAGCGGCAAATCCAACGCTCCAAGGAGAACATCGGCCAGCGGGTCGACGTGGAGTTTCGCGAGGCTCTCAACCGGGAACTGATGTTGCGCAAGGCCGTGGCCGAAACCAAGGCCGAATTCGACAGCTTGAACGCCCGTTCCTTTGAGTACCAGGCGCTGAAACGCGAGGCGGAAGCGGACAAGACTCTCTATGAGGAACTGGTGCGCAAAATCCGCGAAGCGAGCATCAACTCGGGCTTCCAGAATAGCGCGATCCGTATCGCCGATCTGGCCCGGCCCGCGGCCAAGGCGGTTTTCCCGAACATCCCGCTAAATGTTCTGCTGGCCTTTCTCTTCTCCACCCTGCTTGCCGTCGGAATCGCCGTGGTCACGGACATTCTGAACAATACGGTGCGCGACCCGGAGCATATCGCGCGCACCCTTTCCACGGAAGTCATCGGAACTCTTCCGGCGGTCAAAGAGTGGCGCGGCAGAGCCATTGCGACGGCTGAGCCCGGCACCGCGCTGGTCCCTTCCGGACGAAAACAAGGCGGCGGGCTGAACAGCTTCGACGAAGCCATCCGCACTTTGCGCAATTCCATTTTGCTGACGGATTTCGACCGTAGAATCCGCTCGCTCATGATCACCAGTTCCGCGCCGTCGGAAGGCAAGTCAACCACCGCCGCTCATTTGGCGATAGCCCACGCACAACAGGGCCGGCGCACGTTGTTGATTGACGGCGACCTGCGGCGCCCCAGTATTCACCGCCGTTTTGACGTGCCCAGTGTCGTCGGGCTCTCTAACGTACTCACTGCCGGGCTGCCCTGGCGGAGTGCACTGGCAAAGTCTTCGGAATTTCCCAGCCTGGATATTCTGCCCGTGGGTCCGCCCTCCCGGCGAGCGGCCGATCTCGTTGGGCCGCAACTGTCGGTGCTCCTGGAGGATGCCTGCACGGAATACGACCTCGTGATCCTCGACACGCCGCCGCTACTCGGCTTCCCGGAGCCGTTGCAGATGGCTGTGGCGGTCGACGGTGTGTTGATGGTGGCCGTAGCCGGGCGCACGCATCGCAAGGCGCTCGGCAGCGCGATTGCCACCCTCAAACGCCTGCGGGCCAACGTGGTCGGGATCGTCCTGAACGAAGTCCGCGCGGATAGCAGCGATAACTACTACTACTATCACTACAACTCCAAGTACTACAAACACTACAACGTGGAAGCCGAAAGCGGAACCTAGCGGATAGCCGGATCACTGGGCGGCGACCATGCTTGCAACAGCTATCATCGCGGATCGGGATACCCACAGAGACGGGTGGTACACCGTACACGTGCGGTTTGCCCGGAGCATCGCGCGCGGTTTCGCGTGGACGCTGTTCTCCATGTCCGCGGCTCAGGCTGGCGCTCTGCTAACCACCATTCTCGCCGCCCGGTTGCTGGGGCAGGATGTCTTCGGTGCCCTGGGAGCCGTTCAGACCACAGCCGTTTCGCTTTCCAACATCGCATCGGCCGGCCTCGGCATTTCGGCCACCCGCTACCTGGCGGAGCTGTGCGATACCAATCCGGTCCGCGCCGGACGCATTGCCGGACTGATTTCCCTGGTGACGCTGATCACCGCGACTACCCTGGCGGGAGCCCTCCTGGCACTCGGCCTCCCATGGAGCGCAC
>JADGNT010000352.1 GCA_017883345.1 Candidatus Solibacter sp.
GCGGATGCGCGCCGGCACCGGCTTGCCCTCGCGGCGGTACCGCGCGGCGGCCAGCCCCAGGCCGAGCGCGCCGTAGAAGGCTTTGCGGATGGCAGCCGGACGCTTGCGAAGTTCGGTGCAGATGGTGGAGTAGATACGCTCCCACATGCGCGGCGGGGCCAGCAGGATGGTGGGGCGCACCTTGCGAATGTCCTGCGGCAGCTTCAGAAGGCTCTCAAAGAAAGTCACCGGCATGCCGCAGCGCATGGGCAGAAACTCCATCACCACGCGCTGCGCGATGTGGGCGGAGGGCAGAAAGGCGACGGTGGAGTCCCTGGGTCCGAGGTGGAGCACGGCGGGGCCCATATCGACGTTGGCGGCAATCGACTGGTGGGTGACCAGCGCCATCTTGGGTTCGCCGGTGGCGCCACTGGTCAGGTAGAGAATGGCGGTATCCGACGGGGAGACGCCGGTGCGTATGCGGGCGAGCAGTTCGGGATCTCTGGCGAGAGAGTCGCGGCCCAGGGTGCGAAGCGCGCCCAGAGTGATGACGCCTTCGGCTTCAGTAATGGCGCCTTCGGCTTCGCCGGTGAGCAGGATCCAATGGGCGACGGATGCGCCGCGCAGCGGCTGGAGCGTCTTCGGGTCTTCGACGAAGACGGCGCGCGCGCCCGAGCTCTGGATGATGCGCACCAGGTCCGGTGCCGGATAGCTCGGGTACATGGCGGCGGCGATGGAGCCGTTGGTCAGGATGCCGAGATCGGCCAGGTAGAACTCGAGGCGGGTTTCGGAGTTGAGGGCGACGACGTCGCCTTTGGCGATGCCGAGCGCGCGCAGACCGGCGGCGATTTCCTCGGCGGCTCGCCGGTACTGGTTCCAGGAATAGACCGTATAGGAGCCGTCGGGCGCGGGTTGGCGGAGGGCGGGGGCGTCGCCGTGGACGCGCGCGGTTTCTTCGAGAACCTGATACAGGGTGCGGGGAGTCACTCCCTGCAATTTATCACGGTGGAGGTGACGCCACCCGGGAACTGACAGGACTGCCATGAATTTCCGGCGCTCTTTGCCGGAAATTCGCTGGCAGCCCTGTCTGTCCCCGGGTCTGGAGCCCTGTCCCGGGTTATACGCTGACGACCGGGCAGGGGGACTGGCGGATGATGGCGTAGGAGTTGGTGCGTAGGCGGCCGAAATCGCCGGCGGCGCTGCCGCGGCCGATGACGACGGTGCCGGCGCCGACGCGCGCGGCAGCGGAACAGATGATCCGCGCGGGTTCGCCGGCTTCGAGCAGGAGATCCGCCTCGGCGCCGATTTCGCGCTGCAGGCGGAGCAGTTCTTCTTCGGCGATCTCGCGAATTCCGCTGCGCCAACTGAGGTCGGGTTCGTCGAGAGACTCGGCGTGGGCGGCGATGGCGTGGATCAGCGTGAGGTGGCCGTGGAACTCCCGCTGGAGCCAGGATGCCCAGGCGAGCGCGCGGGCGCTTTGCGGGCCAAGGTCGACGGCGCAAAGAATCTTGCTGAAGGGTGCCGCCGTGGGGCGCGCCTCTTCGATGTGGACACCGGTCCACACAGGACAATCGGCGTCGTGAAGCACCTTGGCCGTATTGGATCCGAGAATGAAGCGGCGGAAGGGTCCGTACCCGTGGGTGGGCATCGCGATCAGGTCGATGTGTTCCTGGTGGGCGAGTTCCACGATTTTGGAGGCGGGGTCGCCGTGGAGCAGGAGGCGGCGCACGTTGAGTCCGGCGAGCGCATCGGGTTCGAACGCGTTGAGGTCGCGTTCGGCCTGGTCCGTGCGCGAGCGGTAGACATCCACTAGCATGGAGCCGGCGATCTGCATGCCGAATTCGGAATGCAGGGGCGGCAGGGCGTGGGCGAGGATGAGCTCGCAGTGAAAGTGGAGGGCGAGTTCGCGGGCGTAGCGCACGGCGAGGGCGCTTCGCTCGGAAAAATCGACGGGCAGGAGGATCTTGGCAAGGGAATTCATGATCGCCTCACTATTAGGATAAGACGATCTGGAATCGGGACGCCAGCGGGGGCGCGTCGGTGGTGCCTGGACTCGCACCTATCTTCGCTTGGCCGGTACGGCCTCCCGATCCGATGAGAATACGCCGCTTCTGGAGGCAGCGGCTTCCAGGTAGACCAGAGCCTGGCGGGTTAGTTCGGGGACAACCGGCTCCGGGTGGCGGAGCAGGCGAACCAGCATGCGGATCCAGGCGAGTTCAGCGGGGTCGATACCGATCACGGGGACGGTGTTGGACATCGGGAGAGTCTCTCGATCATCTCTTGTCCACTCTCTCCGAGGCATGGGCTGGGACCCGGAAGCCGGTAGAGAAGCCGGAAGAGACGCCGGTGGCGGGCCGCCCCTGGCCGCAACCGGTGACACAGGAAGCTGGGTACGGCTCGCAGCGGTGGAGTCGCTAGAAAGGACCAGCCGCCACGCCGCATCTGCTATTGCAGGCGCGGGCGATTCTGTTCGTTCAGGATCAGGCCGTCAAAAATGGCGAGCACCTGCTTGCGGTAGGCACAAACCCGCCGCAGGTTATCCCGGAAGCTGGCCTCAAAGTCCCGTGCTCTCATCCACTTCTCGATCGTCGGATGCGGCACGTCGATATCCTGCCGCAGCGTGTCCACATCGTGCCCACGCAGGAATAGACCGTAGAAAAACGCAGCTTCCCGCTGCGGCGTCAATGCGTCGAAATCGTCTCTCGCCGTCATCGTGGTTCTCAGCGAAACTGTAAGTATACCGGGGACCTTCGTGTTCCGGCAAGTCCAATCTGCTGGCTGGGGCGACTGTCAAGATGGATCCATCCGGGGAGGAAGACGGTGCCTACATTCATCGCCAAACCCACGCGGGTCGAAACCGGCGGCAATAGACCCAAGCTGGTCGACGAATATGCCGGACGCGTGAATTCCGCCACCTGCCGAACCAGCATCGCGCACGTGCGCAGCCCCGGCGGATGGCAGGAACCCGGCCAAACCCCGGTTTGCGGCGTATTCGTGGCCGGCCTTACCGAAAACTTTAAGCACCCCGCCGGTTGGCCGGTCCGGCCTACCCTAGCGGTGAAGCCTGGCGGGCGCGGTGAGCGGCGTCCCAAGCAGCTTGATCGAACAGCGGTAGAAGAGGGGCGTCGGCTACCCATGAGCCAGGTCACGTTCTCCATACCGGATGAGATCCTAATTGCCTTGAAAGCGACGCCGGAGGTTCTTGCGTCCAAGATTCGCCTTGCCGCGGCCGTCAAGCCGTACGAGATGGGACAGCTTTCATCGGGGGCCGCCGCCCAGCTTGCCGGTGTGCCGAAGCCATATTTCCTCAGCCATTTGGCGGATTATGGCGTAAACACGTTCGACCTCACCGAAGAGGAACTGATCCACGATCTCAAGAGTGCATGAAGCGATCTGCGATGCTTCGCCGATCCAGTATCTGCACCAGACCGGTTTCCTGCATTTGCTGGCTGAGTTTTACACCCGAATTACTATTCCGCCTGCCGTCGTGGATGAATTAGAGCGCGGCCGATCGATTGGTCTCGATTTGCCGGACGTTCGCGCACTGCCCTGGCTGACGATTTAGGCCGCGGAAGGGTTAGACAAGGTGCTCGCGGCGGCGGATCTGGGTGCTCGTGACAAGGAAGTGCTGGCGTTGGGAACGCAGGTTCGCGGGCGCCGTGTTGATCCTGGATGAACGACTTGGGCGATTGCACGCCGAGGCGTTGAAGTTGACCTTCCCGGGCACGATGGGAATCCTGCTGCGTGCAAAAGCGGAAGGCCGGATTCCCCGGATCGAGCCCTTGCTCGAACATCTTGATCGTTTGGACTTCCGCTTGTCGGCGAGAACACGCGCGGCGGTCCTCAAACAGGCTGGCGAATGATTGCCGGCAATTATAAACTGTTCCGATTCGCTTACCGTGAGCACTTCAAGGTGATGGCGGGGAAGCAATGACGACAGGCGCTATCGGTTGTGTCTCATCAGCGTTGCCGTGCTGTGGGATTTTTCGAAAAGGTGTCGGCCCTGCTCTCAATCCCGGAAACGAGTTGGGAGGGGTGACCCCGAGACCGTTCGAGATCTTCGTTAGGTTGCTAAAGTCCAGATTCGACTCGCCCCGCTCGATGGTCCCGATGAACGTGCGATGCATACCGATGAAGTCAGCGAACGATTCTGCGAGTAGCCCTTCCTCGACCGAAGCTCCCGGATTCTGTCCTAACGCCTTCAATAATAACTCTTGCACTTCCAGCGGTTTGGAGGTACGCAATTTGGTAGTCTACAGCGTTTGCATAGACACTGTTTACGTAGATAGTCCTCTGGCTAAAAGGATCTCTGCTCATGCCACGCCGCAGCCCAGGAGCGAGGGAGCAGGCCAGACCTGACGGAAGGGGAAGCCCTGAAACCAGCCGTGTTGAAGACAATTGTAGTTGGCAGTGCGCTCCTACTCGTCTTCTTCCAGTGCCTCTCGGCGGCCGTTGACTGCGGCGCCCCATTAACCCGCGAGCAGCGAGTTGTGTGTGCAACCCCGGAACTCATGAACCTGGACCAGCAACTCTGGAGCGTTTACAAGACGGCGCTGGCGGCGACATCGGGTACCGAGCGCAAGCAATTCGAACACGACCAAGCCGCATGGGAAGTCAGCAGCGGCGGATGTGGGGATCGAGTGGACTGCATCACGAAGCGGTACACCGACCGGATCGCGGTTTTGCGGGGTGTTTGGTTACCGAGAACACAAATTGCGCAAGGGCAAACTGCGGAGGCGGCGAGAAGACAAGCTCAGGAGGAAATGGAACACGGAACCGCACGAGCCGCAATCCCAATATACGTTGCGGAGCCAAAACCGGTACCTCAGCCTGTTGAGAGCGCACCTATCTCGACCGCATCCCAAGTTCCCGAGCGGTATGAGCCAACACCAGCCGTGCCATCAACGACAACGCAAACTACAACGTCGAATAACGCCCAGGAGTTGAAGACGGCAACCGGCGACCTCCAGCACATCCAGGGGCAAGAGGCAGGGCCAGAGCGGAACCGACCTCAGGAACACGAGGCCCCGAACCCCGTCGTCTCGACCAGTCAGCGAAGTGCGACGCCTACAAGGAACGATGATTGGATTTGGCTTGTGATCTTCGGCGTTGTAGCGGCTGTAGTTCTGGCATCACTCTTTTTCATGCCGACGATTGTTGCCTTTTCAAGAAAGCACCGCAACAGGTGGCTGATCCTGGTTCTAAATCTTGCTTTTGGAGCAACCTTAGTTGGTTGGGTAATTGCGCTGGTATGGGCGATGAACAAAGTGGACGCCCCGATCAAGGGCGGCATCAAGTACGATCCTCAACCGAATGATCCGATCCTCTGAGGACACCTTGTGATTGGAGGCAAACATGAACAAAATCGATGCCAGCGTGCTTCTTTTGGTTCGACCGGTTCTTGTCCGCCTCCCAATCGAAGCGCATGATGTTATACATAACGTATAACACACGCTTGGACGCTCGTGCCGGCGGGAAACTGCGATCAGTGGCCCAGCGGCGACCGATGTGTCGGCACCGGGCGAGTCACGGAGCGCTCGGAAACTGGTTGGATTCGGGCGTTACGGGCACGAAGTCGCTTTCCAGGAGATGTCGCCGGCGGCGAGTGGCGCTCACGCCTTCCAGTTCCGGCGCCAATTGGAAACGCTTTGCGGATGCAGGCCGCGAAGGGGCAGGTTTGCAGGCAATCGCCTTGCCGGTGGGAGCTGAGAAAGCATATGGTTCGCAGGCGAAAGCGCCTGCGCCACCAGTCGCGGCTCCGCCTGAAGTACTCCTATGCTAGGATTCTCCCGATTGGCCGTCACTTACATAAATCCCTCATTTCCATGTCGCTCGATCCGTTGACGGTGCGGGGTGCCGGGGTATAGAATCGAGTTCGCCGCCGGCAATGGCGCACCGCGGGAGGTGAAGAAGAGGATGCGATCCCCCTTT
>JADGNT010000011.1 GCA_017883345.1 Candidatus Solibacter sp.
GACCTCGACGCCCGCGCGCTGGAACACCACCACTCCGCCGGCGGCCGATTGCGGCGTGACGCCGCGCGCCGCCAGGGCTGCCAGATATTGCGTGTGTTCAGCCTCACCGAACACGCTGATGCGCGCCACCACGCGGCACACGTGGCCGCGGGCGGCCAGGGCTTCGATCAGCAAGCGGTTGGACTTGTCGCCGCCGCCGTGGGCCGGGTAGTAGAGCGAGTTCTGGGCCAGCAGGATGCGCATTTATTTCACCGTTTGGCCAAGCCCGGAGGGCGAAAGACGATAGCCCACGGCGCCAGCCGTGGGAACAGGTCGTGTCGTCGGCGTAGCCCCGGAACGGGGCGTAAGCCTATGCCACCCAGCTTCGCGTCTGATTCGGAGACAATGCTTACGCCCCATCCGGGGCTCTCTATTTTCGCGCCACGATTCCGCACGGCTGACGCCGTGGGCTATTATCTTTCGCCCTTCGGGCTCGGTGCGGAGTCTGAGCTGCGCTCGGATTGGCAGCCGGGGTACCCTCTGGGTCCACCTGTCCCACATCAATGACACCGGCAGCATCCGCATCTAACCCACCCCCTTGCGTTTGCGCAGGCGCTCCAGGAGCAGGGCGCGCTTCTCGGGCGAGAGCGATTCGATGGTGGCATGGCCGGGCCGCTCGTCGGGCCGGGCATGCAGCGATTGCAGATAGCGCTCCATGTCCGCCGCATCCAGCGTGCCGGCAAAGCGCTGCGCCGCCGAGCGCGAGGCCTGCGATTCGCGCTGGTATGCCGCGCGGTCGGTGAGCAGCTCGCGCAGGGCCGCCACCCACGGCGCGGAATCGTTCTGGCGCACCACGGGCCGCGGCATGGCGTGCTCATCGAACACCGCTTCGTAGCGCTCGATGGTGTTCACCGGGATGACGTACCCGGTGCCGTGCTTGGCCTCCACCAAGCCGCCGGAATCGCTGGCCACCACGGGGATGGCGCGCAGCATGCTCTCCATGACGATCAGCCCGAAGCCCTCGTACCACAGCGACGGCATGAGCAGCACGCGGGTGCGCGCCAGCACTTCATCGATATGGCGCGCGTTGGGCAGGAAGCGCACATTGGGCAGGCGCTGGAGCGCGCGGCGGTCGTCGCCGGTGGTGCCCCAACCCGGCACCACGCCGAATTCGATTTCGGGGAGGCGCGCGGCGGTTTCGAGAAAGATGGGCAGTCCCTTGACGGCGCAGGGATTGATCATGGCGACCAGCCCACTGGCGAAGTTGCCGTAATCGGCGAACGGCCCGGCGCCGTAGATGGGCGGATGAATCACCACCGCCTGGCGGCCCAGCGAGCGCGCGATGTAGTCCGCCATATGATGCCCGATGGCCACCACTCCGGCGGCCTCGGCGACGAGCGCCGCGGCTTCGCGGTCGGGATTCCAACTGGCTGGGCCGAAGGGGAAGAACTGCGGCGTGTGGGCCAGGTATACCACGCGCCCGTGGGCCGAATGCCGGGCCTCGCGCAGGAGTCCGTGTCCCAGGTCTTCGCTCGATACCAGCACCCAATCGGGCTGGAACTCGCGAATCTGCTGGCGCAGCACGTGTATGCGGCGCGAGGGATCTTCCACGGCGAAGACGGCGATGGAAGCGTGAAAACGCAACTCGGCGCCTTCGCCAGAGGCCCCGCAGACAATGCGGCAGGCGTGGCCCGCGCCGGCCATCTGGTCCATCCAGATGAGGTTGCTGCGCGTGGCGCCGCCGCGCGGCGGCACGTAACTGGCATTGGCGGTTAACAGAATCCGCATGCGTTAAGTGGCATCCTGCTCTTCGGCCAGGAGGGCACGCACCTCGGCGTCGCTGAGGCCCTCGAGTTCCTCGATCAACTCTTGATAGTCCCCGCCCGCCTGTTCGATTTCCTTGAGCTCGATCGCCTTGGCCAGTTCCGCCACCATGAACTCACCAGAGTAGACCACCTCCAGCGAGAGGTCCACTGCGTAGATCTGGCGCACGCGGGAGAGCAGTTGCACGGCGAGCAGCGAGTGCCCGCCCAGTTCGAAGAAATTCTCGTGAATGCCGACGGCTTCCACGTTGAGCAGTTCGGCCCAGAGGGCCACCAGATCGCGCTCCAGCGCCGTGCGCGGGGCGTCGATATCGCAGAGCGAGGTACGACGGCGGGAAGTGGCGCGCAACCGGGCGAAGATTTGTTCCGGCGTGCGGAGGTCGCCAGCGATGCGCGCGTAGGCGACTCTGGCGGGCGGGGGCGCGGGCGGGGTCGGCTCGGGGCCGGGAAGTCCAGAGGTTGGCATAGCAGGAGCGCGGTATTGCACGGCAGCGGCGTCGGCGGCATTGAATCGGAAGATTCCTTCGATGGCTACTGCGCCTAACGATTCCAGGAAGAGCAGCGCGGGGCGATTGCGCTGCGCGGCCACGAACGGAATCTCCACGGTTTGAAGCCTATGCTCCAAGGCAATCTCGCCGAGGCGCGCCACCATGCGATGCTCCACGCCGCGGCCCAACGCGCGGCAACTGAGCAGGAACGTGTCCACGACCAGCGCCGAAGCCGCCACGCGAAAGAGCATCGCGCCGGTGAGGCCATAGCTGCCGAAGCGGTCGGTGACGTGGACCGTGAGGCACTCCTCGCTCAGGCGCTGAATTTCCGCCGCGGTGCGCCGGATGCAGGTGGCATTCATCTGGTTGGTGCGCGCGGTGAGTTGCGCCACGCGGTCCACCTGGGCGGGCTCCAAGGGCGCGATCTTGACTTCGAGTTGGAGCGACGCCAGGAAATCCTCCAGGCTGGCAGAACTGCGCGCGGCGCGCCCGCGCTCCGCCCGCTGGGCATACATTTCGCCGCGGCGGCGGTCTTCCTCGGTGAGGCGCGCGCGGTCGAAGGCCCAGACGTGCGCGAGGAAGGCGGGGATCTCCGCGGCGCGCGCGGGCAAGAGCAGCGCCAGCACTTGCGGAGCGCCTGCCTGCACCTCCTGCACCTCCTTGGGATTGTCGTCCACCAGGATGAAGGTATCGAGGCCGATTTCCAGCTCTTCGGCGAGCGACACCAGGTTGCCGGCCTTGGAATCCCAGTTGATGCGCCGCGCCACAAAATCGGCCGGGGCAAGCGGCATTTCCGGATGCGCGCGGAAGGTGGCGGCCACATCCTCCGGATTATTCTTGCTGCACAGGGCGAGCAGCAGCCCCGCGCGGCGGCGCTCCGCCATGAACTCCTGAAGTCCGCGGCGCGGCGGATCGAGCACCACGCCCTCGGGACCATCCTCGCCGCAGATGCCGGCCCACAGGGTGTCGTCGCAATCGAGCGCGATGGCTTTGAAGGGAGGTGCGGCGATGGCGTGGATCTTGCGCGCCAGCGCCGTGGCCAGGGCGACGAAATAGAGCGGCGTATAGGGTACGCGTCCCAGTTCGTTGCCGTCGGGATCGTGCACTTCGGCCACCGGGTAGAGTTCGGCGATCTCGGCGGCGGTGAGCAGGTAGACGGAGGGGAGGCCGGCCACGCCGCGGCGGACCGCGTCGTCCAACACGTCGTCCAACTGGACGGCGCCGGGACACAGCACGACGATCAGCGGGACCGACATGCGCACGGCGGCGGAGCGCACGGCATCGACGAATTCGGCGGCTTGTCCGGCGGGCCAATCGTCGAAGCGGACCAGCACCACGTTGACGCCGCTGGTATTGCGGGCGAGCAGTCCCGCGGGGTCGAGCAGTTCCTGAAAGACCTGGTTATATGCGGCGAAGCGGAGCTCGGCGGGGAGTCCCAATTCGCGCATCCAGAAGGCCAAGCCGGGCTGGATGGCTTCGGCGGTAAAAGTAGCGCTGATCGCGATGAGCAAATTCCATTATATTAATTGCTCCATGGCATCGAAGCGAAGATTGCGAATCCTTACAGGAAGTCCGGCAGGGATCCTCCCGCAACGATCCGACCCAACGTGCCGGGATGCTGCGGATCTTTATGGTTTCCTCATGGCTTCAATACGACTTCTTTAGGGCTCAGTCGATACGTTTAGAGATGGATGGGTGGAACCAGCTTTGAAGGAGCATCATGCGGCGAACGTATTGCACGACTGTGGTCCTTGGGTTTCTTTGGGGAGGTGCGGCCGCCGTTCCGGCGCAGACGCCCGATAATGCCCCGGCTGGACAAACACCGGCTGCCGCGCCCGCACCGGCGCCGCCGCCCCCTTCGCCCCTCAGGCAATGGGGTACGGAGTTCAGCTTCATGTTCGACGGGTACGTAGACAAGAGCTTCAACGACCCTCCTTCGGGCTTCAACGGGCTGCGCGGTTTCGATGTGCGCTCCAATATGCCGCACGTCAACATGGGAATGATCGCGATCGACCATTCGCCGGCTCCCATCGGCTTTCGTCTCGACGTGGGCTTCGGTGAGGGCTTCGACGTCATGCACGCCGGCAACCGCGATCCGAAGGCCTGGAAGTACTTCAAGCAGGCTTATGTCAGCGTGAAGCCGAAATCTTTGCACGGCGTCGAACTCGATGCCGGAGAGTTTGTGAGCTCCGCCGGTGCGGAAGTCATCGAAACCAACCAGAACTTCAACTATTCGCGTTCGCTGCTCTTCGCCTGGGCGGTCCCCTACTTCCACACCGGGTTCCGGCTGCAATACCCGCTCGGCTCCCACTTCACTGGTAGCTTCCAGGTGGTCAACGGCTGGAACAACGTGGAACCCATCAACCGTGGAAAGACATTTGGTTTCACCGGCGCGTACGCCTGGAAAAAGGCGACCTGGAACCATAACTACTACGTCGGTCCCGAGCACGCCGGCACTACCAAGGGATGGCGTAATCTCTACGACACCAACCTCGTGGTCCAGCAGACCGACAATCTCAGTTGGTACCTTAACTTCGATTACGGGCGGGACAAGAACATCGCTTCCGGCGCCAGTCAATGGGCAGGCTTGGCCGGCGCAGCCCGCTACGCGATCGGCAAGAAATATGCAGTCGCCGCGCGCCTCGAGTTTCTTGACGATATGGATGGGTTTCCAACCGGCACCGCGCAGCTTGTGAAGGAAATCACACTGACCGGCGAATACAAGCTGACGGACTGGTTAGTGACGCGCGCCGAGTTTCGCACGGAGTGGTCGAATCAGCCCTTCTTTGAAAAAAAGAATCAGTTGAATGGCGCGACCACGCAGCCGACGGTCCTGCTGGGATTGATCGCGTACATAGCGCCAAAGAAGTGAGCTACTGGCCACGGCGGGCGGCTTCGTGGCGGCGCTTCACCTCTACTGCCTGGTGAACTCTTATTTGGGAACTCTTATTTGATATATTTCAGGCCTTAAACCTATATAATGATTGCGAACCGGAAGGAGAGCGTCTATGGCGACGAATGGAAAGGGCCTGTCGAGACGGGAGGCGCTGAGGACAGCGCTCGGGACCGGGGCACTGGCGGCGGCGCCGCTGATTGTGCCCGCGGCGGCACTGGGGCGGGACGGGGCCGTAGCGCCCAGCGACCGCGTCACGGTGGGTGGGCTGGGCATCGGCAGCCGCGGCACCAGCGATCTGCGCAGCTTCCTGAGTCAGGCGGACGTGCAGTTCGTGGCGGTCTGCGACGTGCGCAATGAACGCCGTGAAGCCATCAAGACCATGGTGGACCAGAAATACGGCAACCACGATTGCGCGATGTACGCCGACCAGCAGGAGTTGTGGGCGCGCAAGGATATCGACGCCCTGTTGATCGCCACGGGCGACCGCTGGCATACGCTGCTCTCGGTGATGTCGGCGAAGGCGGGCAAGGACGTTTACTGCGAGAAGCCGTGCTCCATGACCATCGCCGACAGCCGCGCGCTGGCGGACACGTTCCTGGGGCTGGGCCGGATTTACCAGGCTGGGACGCAGCGGCGCAACGGGCCGAATTTCATCAAGGCCTTCGACCTGGCGCGCGGCGGCAAACTCGGCAAGCTGAAGACGGTCCACGCGGAGATGGGTCCGGGCGACCGCTGGGCGCCGGCCACGATTCACGACTGGCTGCCCGGCGAGCCCGAGCCATCCAAGCAGGTGTGCGATTGGGACCGCTGGCTGGGGCCGGCCCCGTGGCGGCCGTACCACTCGCAATATGTCGCGGGGCGCTGGCGGGGGTACTTCGATTTCCACGGCGGCGGCATCCTGGAGTGGGGCTCGCACACGGTCGACCTGTGCCAGTGGGCGGCCGATACCGACGGCACGACGCCGGTGGAATTCGTACCGGAGGGTATGGGGCGGAACACGCCGTACGCCATCCACTGCCGGTACGCCAACGGGATCCAACTGGAGATGCGGGACAGCGGTTTCATGGGCCTGGGCAGTTGCCACATACGGTACGAGGGCGACGCGGGCTGGGTGGAGACGGCGGACGGCGGGAAGATCGAGGTCTCGGCGAATCTGCGGGGAGAGGATCTATCGGGCGGCGCCGGCGACGCCACCACCAACCACGTGCGCAATTTCGTGGATTGCGTGAAGTCGCGGCAGCAGCCGCGCGCCAATGCGCTGGCGGCGGCGCAGACACATATCGCCTGCCACGCGGCCTACATCGCATTCCAGTTGGGCCGCAAGCTGAGTTTTGACCCCGCGACGGACACCTTCGTGCGCGACGAGGAAGCCAACCGCATGCGGTCGCGCGCCATGCGGGAGCCCTGGCACCTGTAGAACAGAGGAGATCGAAACATGTCACGAAATCGATTGTTTGGCGTGGCGGCCATGCAGCAGCAGACAGCGCCGGCTGCGGCGCCGGTGCAGGCCTCGCGGCAGGCGCCCGTGGCCGCCGAAATGATGAAGGACGAAAAATACGGCAGCGCGGCGCAGATCATGGCGCTGCCGGCGGCCAAGCTGGGCGCCCTCTTGCAGGATCCGGGCGCGAGTGTGTACGCGCGGGCCAAGGCCTGCCAGCGGCTGGCGGTGGTGGGAGACAAGAGCGCGGTGCCGGCGCTGGCCGCGCTGCTAGGCGAGCCGCAACTCTCGCTCTATGCGCGGACCGCGCTAGAGACCATGCCGGACCGTTCGGTGGACGATGCGTTGCGCGCGGCACTGGGCAAGGTGCAAGGCAAACTGCTGGCCGGAGTGATCAACTCCATCGGCAAGCGCCGCGACGCGAGCGCGATCGGCGCGCTGGAGAAACTGCGGTACAACGCCGACGCGGAGGTGGCGGGCTCGGCCAACGCCGCGCTGGCAAGGATACGGCCGCCGCTGTAGGGGGGCATCGCTCCCGTTCACCGCAGAGCCGCGGACGGCGCCGGGGAAGAATGCCCCCAAGAATGGGGTCATGGCAGCCTAGAAAGGCTACTCTACGGTACGCTGGTGGTTGCCGGTTTTATGAAACTCCGTCAAATTGCCGATGCGCTGGGGTGCCTTCTCACGGGCGATGGCGAACTGGAGATCCTGGGCGTGGCCGGGATGGAACTCGCCTGCGCCGGACAGCTCACGTTTCTGGCCAATCCCAAGTACGCACCCAAGGTCAAACACACCAAAGCCAGCGCCATTCTGGTGGCCGAAGCGTTGCAGGGTCAGGATATCGCCTGCCTGGTTTCGGCGAATCCCTACCTGGATTTCGCGCGCGCGCTGGCCCTGTTCTACCAGCCGCCGCGGCCGGCGCCCGGCGTGCACCCCATGGCTTACGTGGCGCCCAGCGCGACGCTCGGCGCCGACTGCTCCATCGGACCGTTCGCAGTGGTGGGCGAACGCGTGCGCATCGGGCGCAACGCGGTGCTTCACCCCCACGTCGTGGTCTATGAAGGGGCGGAAATCGGCGACGATTTCCTGGCGCATTCGCATGCCACGGTGCGCGAATTCTGCCGCATCGGCAATCGCGTGACGCTGCAAAACGGCGTGGTGGTGGGCGGCGACGGCTTCGGCTTCGCCAAACGCGCCGATGGCACGCAGTGCAAGATCGTGCAATCCGGCGTGACCATTCTCGAGGACGATGTGGAAATCCAGTCGCTGACCTCGATCGACCGCGCCACGGTGGGAGAGACGCGGATCAAACGGGGCGCCAAGATCGACAGCCTGGTGCAGGTGGGGCACGCCTGCACGGTGGGCGAGGACAACATCATTTGCGCGCAAACGGGACTGGCGGGCAGCACGGTGCTGGAGCGCAACGTGGTGCTGGCCGGGCAGGTGGGGTCGAGCGGGCACCTGACGGTGCACGAAGACGCGGTGGTCTACGCGCAGAGCGGGATCGGCGGAGACGTGGCCAAAGGCGCGCGGATTTCCGGATCGCCGGCGTTCGCCGCTGGCGAGTGGCTGCGCGCGATCACGGCCGTTCAGAAACTGCCGGAGCTGCTCCGCACGGTGCGGGAATTGAAGAGAAAGGTCGATGAGTTAAAGCAGAATGCCGAACCCAACAGAACCCCATAGCGAGCGCCGGCCGGTGGCGTATCTCAATGACAAGTTCCTGAACAGTCCGGACGCGCGCGCCTTGCGCATCCTCTCGGAATTTCTCGAACCGCTGGCCCACTTCCGCCGCGAAAAAGTGCGCGATACGGTGGTGTTCTTCGGCTCCGCGCGAATCCGCGAGGGGGAAGGCGAACTGGCCCGCTACTATGACGACGCGCGCAGCCTGGCGCGCATGCTCACCGAGTGGAGCCAGCAGTTCACCAACAACACGTACCGTTTCGTGGTCTGCTCCGGCGGGGGACCGGGCATCATGGAGGCCGCCAACCGCGGGGCGGCGGACGCGGGCGGCAAAACCGTGGGCCTCAATATCGGGCTACCTTTCGAGCAATTCCCCAACCCTTATATCACGCCGGAGCTGAGCTTCGAATTCCACTACTTTTTCATGCGCAAGTTCTGGTTCGCCTATCTCGCCAAGGCGCTGGTGGTGTTTCCGGGTGGATTCGGCACGCTGGACGAAATGATGGAGATCCTGACGCTCACGCAGACCCAGAAGCTGGCCAAGAGGATGACCGTTCTGCTCTACGGAAGCGAGTACTGGAAGGAGATCATCAACTTCGAGGCGCTGGTGAAGTACGGCACGATCGCGCGCGAGGACCTGAACCTGTTTCAGTTCGCCGACGATCCGGCCACCGCGTTTGAATTGCTGAAAACCGGGCTGGCCGAATACGCGGTGCAGCACGACACACCGGAGATGCCGGCGATATCCAAATCCATCAACCCACAGAAACCGGAAGGGGCCTAAGAGGGGGAATGTTCGCGCGCAGGGTGGCCCCGGGAATCGAAATACGGCTGTTCGAACCTAGAGATGCCGAGCCGGTCTTCGCCGTGGTGGACCGCAATCGCGCTGCCTTGCGCGAGTGGCTGCCGTGGGTGGATTTCACGGCGTCGCACGAGGACCTGCGGCGCTTTATCCTGAAGGTGCGCGAGCAGTTCGCTGCCGGCCGGGGACCACAATGCGGCATCTGGATCGACGGCGCCTTCGCCGGTTCGGTAGGCTGCCATCCCATCGACTGGGCCAACCGGAATTGCAGCATCGGCTACTGGATCGAGGAGCGTTATCGGGGCAAGGGCATTGTCACGCGTTGCTGCGAGAGCCTGCTGGACTACCTGTTCGACGATCTGGGCCTGCACCGGGTGACCATCCAGTGCGGCGTGCGGAACACGCGCAGTTGCGCCATTCCCGAGCGCCTGGGGTTCACGCGCGAAGGCGTGACACGCGATGGAGAGTGGGTCAACGACCGCTGGCTGGATCTGGTGGGATGGGGAATGCTGGAGGATGACTGGCGCGCGCGCCGCACTGTGGCATAGGAACGTCCTTCTAAGAATTGCGCTTCGCCCGAAAGAGCCGCCTAAAAGGCGGCTGCAGCCAGGATTGGCTGCCCCACTCATTTGGGCCTATGGGTCCAGGCCAACACGCGATCCAGCGCGGCGATAGTGGCGGCATCGAGCTTGGCGCCGGGAGGCCGTATATCGGCGCACGCTATCACGCCGCGGCGGCGCAGCACTTCCTTGCGGATGGCCATGCCCAATCCCTCCTGGAATTCGAAACGCATGAGCGGCACGTAAGGATAGAAGGCCTCGGCGGCGGCATCCAGATCGCCGGTGTGGAACAGCTTGACGATCTTCACCAGGATTTCGGGATAGGCAAAGCCGGTCATCGCGCCGGTGGCGCCGGCCATCAGTTCCTCCAGCAGGAAGACGCCGCCGAGTCCGCCGAAGATGGCGATGTCACAGCCCTGCGCCGCCTCGCGGATGCGCGATGTCTTGAACGGGGTGGGCGGGTCCTCGAGCTTGATGGTGTTGGCGGCGGCGACAACGCGAGCGATGCGCACCAAGAGCCACGGCTCCATGGCGAAGCCCGAAATCGGCGGATAGTCCTGGATGACGATGGGGATCGCGACGGCGTCGGCGACGGCGGCGAAGTGGCGCACCACGGCGTCGGAGTTGAGCTTGGGCGAGCGCGGCGGGCCGATCATGACGGCATCCGCGCCGGTCTCGCGCGCGAACTTCGTGTAAGCGACGCAGGTGCGCACGCCATCGGCGGTGGCGCCGGCCACCACGCGCACGCGCCCATCCACGTGGCGGACCACGGTCTCTAGCACGCGCACCCGTTCGCTATCGTTCATGCGCGCCACTTCGCTGGTGACGCCGAGCGCGGTGAGGCCGTTGACCCCCGCGCCAATGAAGAGATCGATTACGCGCTTGAGACTTTCCAGATCCAGATCGCCGGCCGCGGTAAAGGGCGTCGGCAGGACGGAATAAACGCCTTCCAGCTTCAAACGGCTTCCTCCAGAGACGAATTGCGAGTACTCTGTTACTGTACCCTGTAAGCGATTACTTCCCAAGGAAACCACATGCGCAATCTCGTAGCTTGCATTCTTCTTCTCGGCTCCGCCCTGCCGGCAGCCGATCTCGGCGGCACCTGGCTGATGGAACAAGCCGGCCGCGGCGGTAGTCAGGTGCGGAAGACCTACTACTATTTCAAGGTGGAAGGCAACAGCTTCACCGGACAGATGGTGAGTTCCACGGATAGCCGGAAGGTTCAGAACGGCAAGATCGATGGCGATACCATCACCTTCGAAACTCTGGGCGCGTTCAACGATCGTCCGAACCAGATGCGCGCGGCATTCAACGGCGAGGAATTGACCATTTCGGGTGTTGGCGGACGCGGTGGGCGCGGTGGTCCTCCTCCCGCCGGTGCGGCAGGGGCCGCACCTGGGCGCGGACCGGCCGGAGCACCTGGTGCGGCGGGCGCTGCTATTCCGGGCACCGTGATCACGGGCGCCGCGGCGGCGGGACGGGGTCCTGGCGGCGGACGCGGCACGCCTCCCGTCTACAAGAAGATCTCCGCGGTGGCGGCGATTCCCGCCGAACTGTTGCCCACCCACAAGCCGCTGCCTTCGGTGAAACCGCTGCCGCCCAACAAGCTGGCGCTCACCCCGCCCATGGGCTGGAACAGTTGGAATAAATTCGCCGGCCGGGTGGAAGACAAGAACGTCCGCGAAATGGCCGACGCCATCGTCTCTAGCGGCATGCGCGACGCGGGCTACATCTACGTCAATATCGACGACACCTGGGAAGCCGGCCGCGACGCCAACGGGAATATTCTGACCAACGAAAAGTTCCCCGACATGAAGGCGCTGGCGGACTATGTCCACTCCAAGGGTCTGAAAATCGGCATCTACTCCGGTCCCGGCCGGCTGACCTGCGCGGGTTATATGGCCAGCTACGGTCACGAAGAGCAGGACGCCAAGACATGGGCCGCCTGGGGCATCGATTACCTGAAGTACGATTGGTGCGCCGCCTCGGGCGTCTACACGAAAGAGGAACACGCTCCGGCCTACGAGAAGATGGGCCTCGCCCTGCGCGCGTCGGGACGCCCGATCGTGTACAGCCTCTGCCAGTACGGCTGGCTCGACGTTGGGGAGTGGGGCGCCAGCGTGGGCGGCAACCTGTGGCGCACCACCGGCGACATCCGCGACTCATGGGACTCCATGGCCAACATCGGCTTCAACCAGAACGGCCGCGAGAAGTATGCCGGTCCGGGCCGCTGGAACGATCCCGACATGCTCGAAATCGGCAACGGCGGCATGACCGACACCGAGTACCGCACGCACATGAGCTTGTGGAGCATGCTGGCCGCGCCGCTCCTGGCCGGGCACGACGTGCGCACCATGAGCGACTCCATCAAGGAGATCCTGCTCAACAAGGAAGTCATCGCCATCGATCAGGACAAGGCCGGTCATCAGGGCGTCCGCGTCCGCCAGGACGGCGAACTGGAAGTGTGGAAGAAGCCGCTGGCGCAGGGCGTGGCGGTAGCGCTGTTCAATCGCGGCAAGGACGCCGCCAAGATGACGGTGAAGTGGAGCGAGGCCGGCGTCACCAAGAAGAGCCCCAAGGTGCGCGATCTGTGGGCGCACAAAGACATCCAGGCGCCCGGCGAGTATGCGGTCGAAGTGCCTTCGCACGGCGTGGTGATGTTGAAGGTGAACTAGGGAGGAGTCTCTGGAGTGGCTCGACCGCTCCGATCAGAGCCGGGTTGACAGGCGAAAGCGCCTGTCCCACCTTGTGGGGCAGGCGCTTTCGCCTGCCAACCGATACTTCGGGGACGGGAGACTAACATGAAACCCATCGTCCTGCTGGGGCTGGCCGCGTTTGCCGCGTACGGCCAGCCCGTCGAAATCCGCGTGGACGCCGCGTCCACGCTAGGGCCGTACAAGACCATGTACGCTTACTTCGGCTACGACGAGCCGAACTACACGTACATGAAGGACGGCAAGAAGCTGATCGGCGAACTGCAGGCGCTCAGCCCCGTGCCGGTGGAGATCCGCGCGCATCATTTACTGGTGACGGGCGACGGCACCCCGGCTCTGAAGTGGGGATCCACCAACGCGTACACCGAGGATGCCAATGGCAAGCCGGTCTACGACTGGACTATTACCGACCGCATCTTCGATACCTACATCCAGGTGAAGGCGCGGCCCTTCGTCGAGATCGGCTTCATGCCCGAAGCTCTCTCCACCAAACCGCAGCCCTACGTGGTCAACTGGCCGGCGCGCGACGGGGGTACGGGCTGGAGCTATCCGCCCAAAGACTACAACAAGTGGGCCGAACTGGTGCGCCAGTGGGTGCTGCATACGGTGGCGCGCTATGGCAAGGCGGAAGTGGAGCAGTGGAGTTGGGAACTGTGGAACGAGCCCGATATCTTCTACTGGCGCGGCACGCCGGAAGAATACAACAAGCTGTATGACTACACGTCGGACGCCGTGAAGCGCGCCCTGCCGTCGGCCCGGGTGGGCGGTCCGGGCACCACGGGAGCGGGCAGCACAAAGGCCGCGGCGTTCCTCAAGCAGTTCCTGGAACATTGCGCGCGCGGCGCCAACGCCGCCACCGGCAAGACGGGCGCGCCGCTCGATTTCATCAGTTATCACGCCAAGGGTTCGCCGAAAGTGGTGAGCGGGCACGTGCAGATGGGGCTCAATAAGGAGATGGTGGATGTGCAGCGCGGCATGGAGGCGATCAATGAGTTCCCTCAGTTCCGCGCGCTGCCCATCGTGCTCAGCGAGGCCGACCCGGAGGGCTGCGCCGCCTGTTCCGCGCGCACCTATCCGCAAAACCTCTACCGCAACGGCCTGATGTACCCGAGTTACACGGCGGCGGCCTACAGCAATATCTTCAAGCTGGCCGATCGCTACCACTCCAACATGAAGGGCATGCTCACCTGGGCGTTCGAGTTTGAAGGCCAGCCCTACTTCGATGGGTTTCGTACGCTGGCCACCAACGGCGTGGACAAGCCGGTGCTCAACTTCTTCCGCATGGCGGGAATGATGAAGGGCGACCGCGTGAAGGTGGAAAGCGCCGGGGGCGTGGGGCTCGACAAGATCCTGGCCGCCGGTGTGCGCGATGCCGCCGATATCGACGGCATGGCAACGCGCGCCGACCGCGAGATGGCGGTGCTGGTGTGGAACTACCATGACGATGACCTGGCCGGCGCCGCCGCCGCGGTGCGCGTTTCGATGAACGGCATTGCGAAGTCCGCCGCGCGCGTGCTGGTGCAGCACTACCGCATCGACGACGAGCACAGCAACGCATATACCGTCTGGAAGCAGATGGGCTCGCCGCAACAGCCAACGCCGGAGCAATACGCGCGCCTGGAAGCTGCCGGACAACTGCAACTGCTGGGGTCGCCCGAGTGGCGACAGCCGCAAGACGGCAAACTGGCCCTGGATTTTACGCTCCCCCGCCACGGGGTTTCACTGATTCGCCTGACCTGGTAACCATGTCACCAAACGCTTTCATCGGCCGGACGAAGCCTCCCACCGATGACGAACTGAGCGCGCAACTCGGCGCCGCCCGAGCGCTCTGGGATGAACTCCTTACTGAGTTGGCCTTGCCCATTCAGGAGTGGAACAGCTACTCGCCGAAAGCCGGCTGGTCGCTGAAGTTGAAACTCGGTAAGCGCACCATCGTGTACCTT
Source organism: Candidatus Solibacter sp. (assembly GCA_017883345.1). Lineage (GTDB taxonomy): Bacteria > Acidobacteriota > Terriglobia > Bryobacterales > Bryobacteraceae > Solibacter. Next base: position 14,324 of record JADGNT010000011.1, read on the forward strand.
GCGCCCTGCCACGGCAGCTTCCGGGTGGCGTTCGTGCTCGGCGCCAAGGCGGTGGAGGCGGCGCGGCAGTGCAAGTTGTCGAAGGCGGTGATGAAGATCATCGACGAGGCTCCGCGCTACCCGGAGGGCACGGGCGTGCGCTTCGAGATCACGGCTCGCAAGGATCTGGCGGCGGTCAAAAAGCTGGCCGAGGTGAAGCTGGCGAACTAGTGGGGCAGCCTATCCAGGCTGCGGACCCGCTTTCCAGCGGGTCCAGCCGGCTGAAAGCCGGCTGCAGGCAAGATTGCCTGCCCCACAATCAGGCGCAACCTACTTCGCCGGTAGCGACCAGGGCGGCACGATGCCGTTCACCCGCGCGTAGGCGATGGCCTGGCCCAGGTGTTCGGCGATGTGCGTATCGATGGAGGCCAGCACGCCGCCCATGGGCGCCGGAGTTCCGAAGAAGTCCACATCGCGCGTCAGCGTTGCCGTCGAACGCACGCCTTCCAGCGCCTGCCGCACGCTGGCGAAGCTCTCGGCCAGCATGCCCAGGATCTTCTCCTTGCTGGCAGGGTCCTGCTCGATCTTGGCATTCTGCTCGATCTGCTTCATGAGTTCTTCCCGGGACGGCGACTTGCCGGCAACGTTGAGCAGCAGTCGATTGGCGTTCACGATGTGCAGGAAGACTTCCTGGAAGGAGCGCACGCCCGGCGCCGGACGCCACGCGTATTTCTCTTCGGGAATCGCCTTGGCCAGCGCCAGCACCTGCTTTTCCAAGTCCTTGAACGGCAGCAGCAGTTCCGCCGCCGCCATCAACGGCGGCACATCCTTCACGTCCAGCAACTCTACGTCGAAGATCAATTCCGCCTTGGGCGGAATCTTGCCGCGTCCATTTTCGCCATAGGCCAGCGCGTAGGGCAGGAAGAGACGGCGTTTGCCGCCCACCTTCATGCCTTCAAACCCCATCTCCCAGCCCGCGATCACCTGCCGCCGCCCCTGCACGAACTTGAGCGGCTTGCCCGCATCCACCGAGGAATCGAATTTGACGCCGTCGCGCAACCAACCCGTATAGTGGACCGTGAATTCCTGTCCCGGTTTGGCCACCGCGCCGGTTCCCGCCTGAACGTCGATGTAGCGCAGCGGCGCGGTTTCGACAACCGCGCCAACCGCCGGCGGCACGGCGGCGGGCATCTTTGGATCGAAGCTCTGCGCGCTCAGCGAGGCGGCAAGAATTCCCAGGAGGACGGCAAGTCGCATGTTCAAATTATAAGCCCGGGTCAGGGTCGCTACATCGCCGCCCAGCGTGGCTGGCGAACGCTCCGCTCCACTACCGCGCCGTACTTCGCCGCGGCTTGGCGGATCTGCGCGGCGTTGCCCAGCAGCACAAACGTCAAATTGTCGGTGCGGTAGTATTTGCGCGCCACAGCGTTGGCCTGCTCGAGCGTCACGCCGTCCACGCGCGCGAAGAACTGGTTCACTTCGTCGGGGCCGAGGCCGAACAATTCGATCTCCCCAAGCGCCCCCGCGATCTGGTCGGACGTCTGCAGGTGGCTGGGCGGGTACGTGCCCTTCATGTATGCCTTGGCCGAGGCCAACTGTTCAGCGGTGATTCCCGTGTCGTGCAGCCGCTTCAGCACATCCAGCGCCACGTCAATGGCCTTGGCGGTGGTCTCGGTCTTGGTGTAGGAACTGATGGAGAGCCCGCCCGTGAGCCGCGCCATCTCCACTCGTGAGCCGGCGCCGTAGGTCAGGCCCGAGTTGACGCGCAGCTCCTCATTCACCATGGAAGTGAAGCGCCCGCCGAACAGCGTGTTCACCAGCGAGAGCGCTACGCGATCCGAGGTGGACTTGCGCGCGCCGGGCTGGGCGATGAGGAAGTAGGTCTGGGTGGCGTCCGGTTTGTCGATGAGCAGCACTTTGGGAGCGGAGTTGCGGGCCGGCGGCCGGTCCTCGGCCCATTGGTAAGCGCTGCCGGCGGGAGCGGCTCCGAATATTTCGGACACTCGCGCCTTGGCGGTTGCCGGGTCGAAATCTCCGGCCACGATCACGATCAGGTTCCGTCCCACGTACGTCCGCTTGTGATAGTCCACAATGTCTTCGCGGCGGATGCGATCGATCGAGGCCTCATCCGGCACGCGGCCGTAAGGATGGGCGGCGCCGAAAAAGAAGCTGCGGTTGTTGTTGCCGCCGATGTTGTCCATCTGCTTGTCGAACTGTTTGGGGCCGTACTTCCTGGCGCCGTTGAACATCATGTGCTCGAAGAAGCGCGAAAGCCCGGTGGTGCCGGGCCGCTCATTGCGCGATCCGATGCGGTAGAAGAAGTACATCGCGACATTGGGAATCGCGTGGTCCTCCTGCACGATGACTTTCAGCCCGTTGGCCAGGGTCCCGGTGCGGGTGTCCTGACCGAATATCAGGGAGGACAGAAGGAGCGCGCCAAATATCGTACGCATCCGTCCAAGATAGCACTCCGCGGCGCGGCGGGACGCGCTAGTTTTCCTTCTCACCGTTGGCCGTATTGGTATATAAGATGTCCCGGGATAACTTCACGCCTGGACCAAGATCGGGTCGCTGACGAAGTGGATGCGGATTCGACGAGGTGCGGCGCCGTCATCAAAGTGAACGGCAACCGCCTCCGTGATCTGCTGCTGCAAATCGCGGAGATCCTGGCCTCGCGTGGTGATGCCGCCCGCTCCGTCCGAATCGTCCCACCAGGCAACCAGGCAGCCCGATTGCTCGTCACGTTGGACTTGAAATGTGATTTCTTCCATTGCCTAAAACCCATTATTCCATACAGACGCTGGCAGGAGTCGATAAGACCTAACCCAGTTTCTTGCGCGTGAACGGCTTGGCGAACGCCGCCGGCGGATTGTGCGCGGTGGTCGTCGAGGCCTTGCGATAGCACTCCATGGCTTTTT
>JADGNT010000353.1 GCA_017883345.1 Candidatus Solibacter sp.
CGCCGCCCGCTGGGTGGGCGGCGGCCGCCAGACGGTCTGGGGCAAGGGCGACGTCCGCGTGCTGTGAGGGGGCAGGGAGGCGCTTGGAGTTTGAGGCATTCTTCTTGACGCGGAGGCGCGGAGGCGCGGAGAAACACGCGGAGAGGACATGAAGACATAAGGGTTGACAGGCGCGGCTTCGACTGAGGGGGAGAAAATCAAAGCCAAAGAGCGCGCGGAGGAAGCGGAGACGGGCTGCCCCCCCTCATCCCGTGCGGGTGAAGACCAGCACCAGCGCCGCCACCGTCAGCAGCGCAACCACCACCAGGATCGCCCTGCGCCGCGCCGGGGTCAGCCACTCGATCGCCGTGGCCGCCGCTTCCGTCGCCATCAGGGTTTGCATCCATCGCCGCTGTACCGGACCCGGCAGATGGCGCATCGCTTTGGCGATCTCTTGCCGCCCGCGGCGGTCGGCAATCAGGATGGTCGCCGAATTCGCCCCGTTGGTCGATTTCAAGAGCCGCGTGCGCAACCCGGCCGGCACCTCATCCACGGAACGGAATACCTGGTCCGTCCCGCTGGCCGAAATCAGCACCGTGGAGGTCTGAAACATCCCCGACGCTTTCTCGTTGACGTCGCCGCAATGCGGACATCGCGTTTCGAATTCCTCGATTTTCTTGCGGCAGCGGCGGCACGTCATCAGGCGACAACCCGGGGGGCCTTGGGCTTCTCTTTCGCGGTCCCCAACTCTTCTCCTACATTATCCAGCACAATCTGGATAAATCCCAAGGCCGCCTTGGATAACGCTTTGTCCTTGCGGTAAATCAGTCCCAAACGGCGCACCATCGGTTCCGGCGCCAGCGGGATCGACCGCAGCTTGCCGGCCGCGATCTCTTCGCGGCAGTTCGAGACCGCCACGAAGCTCACGCCCAAACCCGCGATCACAAAGTGCTTCATCATCTCCGTGGAATCCAGTTCCATGGAGATGCGGACGTCGTCTTCCACCACTTCCAGCCACTCGTTCAGCCGCGTGCGCGTCTTGCCGTGCTTGGGCAGCACCAGGTAGTACTCGGTAACGTCCTGCGCGGCCACCGACGCGCGGCCGGCCAGCGGATGTCCCGCCGGCACGATGAGGCGGATCTCGTCCCGGTAGATGTTCACTACCTGCAAGCGCTTCTCTTCCACCGGCAGTTGGACCAGCCCGAAATCGGCCGAGTTTTCCATCACGGCTTCCACAACCCGCGAACCGTAGCTGCGCAGCACCTGTAATTGCACCGACTGGAACTGCTCGCGATACTCCGAAAACACCTTAGGGAGAACGTAAATACAGGTGGCCTCGTTGCCCGCGATCACCAGTTCGCCTCGAGGGTTGGTCTCCAGTTCCGCGATAACGTCCTGGGCGCGGCGCCGCAGATCCAGCATCTGCTCCGCGTACTCGACGAAAATCTTGCCCGCCGTGGTCAGCGAAATCCGGCTGCCGAAACGTTCGAACAGGTCCGCGCGCAGTTCCTGCTCCAGTTGCCGCACCTGCGCGCTGATCGCGGGTTGCGTGCGGTAACAGGTCTGGGCGGCTTTCGAGAAACTCTTCAGCCGGACGATTTCCAGGAACGTGTGGAGCTGATCGAAGTCCATAATTTGCCGGGTGCCCCGCGCGACTCGTTCTCGTTTCCGCGCCAGTGGCGCCCTGCCGCCCTGCCAGGGGTCGAGTCAAATTTCAACTCGGTGGCATAGAAAAGTTTCATTTCCCATGCTCCGGGGTGTTTGGTATGTATTATAACAAGGGGTCCGGGTGGTGCGGATTCGGATAATGGGATTGGCGAAAACGCGATCGCCTGGTGGTCATGGACGCTGCTTCCCGCACCACAGCCCGGCTCCAAACTGCTAATATTTACGCAGTGCGCTTCATGCTGCTGTTGGTGCTGGGCTTTTGTCTGCATGCGCAAACCGGCGAAAATGTTCTCCTGGTAGTCAACAGGAACGTCCCGCTTTCCCGCCAGATCGCCGACTACTACCGCCCCCGCCGCTCCGTGCCGGTGAAGAACGTCTGCACCATCGATACCACTGGCGATGAAGAGATCCAGTGGAGGGTCTACGAAGAGCAGATCGAACGCCCCATCGGCGAATGTCTGAAGAAAGCCGGTCTGGTCGACAAGGTTCTCTACATCGTCACCACGATGGGAGTTCCGCTCAAGGTGGATGGCCCCGGGGCGCACCAGCTCTCCGAGCGCGCCTCGGTGGACAGCGAACTGGCGCTGCTCTACTCCAAGCTCCAGGGCACGCGGTACTCGCGCGTCGGAGGTATCCCCAACCCTTTCTTCATGCGGCGCGATTCGCGCTTCCAGCATCCCGCCTTCCCCATCTATCTCGTCACCCGCCTGGCCGCCTACGATTTGGCCGACGTCGAGGCGATGATCGATCGCTCGCTCCAGGCCCGCAATCGCGGCAAGTTCGTGATCGACCTGCAATCGGCGAAAGACGAACCCGGCAACGACTGGCTGCGCACCGCCGCCATGCTGCTGCCCGCCCGCCGCGTGGTGCTCGACGAAACCACGCGCCCGCTCTACAACCAGACCGACGTCATCGGCTACGCCAGTTGGGGCTCCAACGACGATCACCGCACCCAGCGGCTGCTCCACTTCCAATGGCTGCCCGGCGCCATCGCCGCCGAATTCGTCTCCACCAGCGCACGCACCTTCCGGCGTCCGCCCGACACCTGGGCGCCCACCGCCAGTTGGGAGGACAAGTCGCGTTATTTCGCCGAGAGCCCGCAGGGGCTGGTCGCCGACCTGATCCACGAGGGCGCCACCGGAGCCAGCGGCAACACCTACGAGCCTTACCTCAACGCCTGTGTTCGTCCCGACTACCTGCTCCCCGCTTACCATCAGGGGCGCAACCTTGCCGAGTCCTACTACCTTTCCCTGGTCTACCTGAGCTGGCAAAGCGTCATCGTGGGCGACCCGCTGTGCGCGCTGAAGCCGTAGGCGCGCCTGGAGGTGCGCGCGTGACCGATGGGCGTTGCAAGTCGCGTTATCGGAAAGCGCGCCGCCATGGCGGACCTGTACGGTCCAGTTTCCACAGGCGCCGTGTATCTGCCGCCGACGCGAGCAGGCGTTCGCAGTCGGGTTCCGTGAGTCATGCTGCGACCGTGCGCCGCCGGACCTGTCTCTCGATCGTCTTCAACGACTTGTGCCGGGTCAGAAGCAATTCGTAGTCCCTCTGAATATTCATCCAGAAATCGGCGCTGGTGCCGAAGTGCCGCGCCAGACGCAAAGCTGTATCGGCGGTGATCCCGCGGCGCTCGTTGACGATCTGGCTGATGCGCGTGACCGGTACGTGCAGTTCCAAAGCAAGGCCATTGATCGAAATTCCCAGCGGCTTCATGAATTCCTCACGGAGCATTTCGCCTGGGTGAACCGGAGGACGGGTGATATTCCAGCCGCCTTCAGGACGCATGATGCTCATATCTTCGCTCCCTCCATTTAGTGGTAATCGACAATTTCCACATCGTAAACGCCATCACTCTCCCATCGGAAACAGATGCGCCATCGATCGCTGATGCGAATGCTGTGCAACCCGGCCCGATCACCCCTTAGAGCCTCCAACCGGTTCCCCGGAGGTACATTCAGTTCATCGAGTGTAGTGACCGAATCGATCTGGACCAGTTTGCGCACCGCTACGCGGGCGATCGAATTCCAACGGCGGCTCATTCCGGTCTCGAAGAGCGCCCTAGTTTGTTTTTCCGCGAAGCTTCTAATCACTCCTTTTTCATTGTATAACGAGTTCCGTTATACCGCTAGCGTCATGACGCGGCCCCCGGCACCCAGTCCAAAGCCAGTAAGCCGGATCGCGCCCGTCCGAAGACTGGATCGGTGGACCAGTATATTCCTGCCAACGCCCGTCTCGTAGATGTGCCCCTCAGCCTCTTCTTCGTGGAAAAAGGGCGTTTGCAGCGATCGTCCCGCCGATAACGACACAGGGCTTGGAAGGGCCGATAGCCGTTACGAAACCACCAGGAATCGGTCCACCAGCCCTTCCCTGCACGCCCACGACGCGTGACCCAGCGCGCCCCACGTGGTAAATTCGAGCCGTGAACATCCTGCTGGTCGATGACGACGCCGAACTCGCCTCCCTCCTCGGTGAGTTCCTCCGCCGCGAAGGCTTTACCGTGGATTCAGCCCATGAGGGCAACCGCGGCCTCGAAAAAGCCCTCCAGCCCGGCGTCGATCTGGTGGTGCTCGACGTCATGCTCCCGGGCATCGATGGCTTCGAAATCCTGCGCCGGCTCCGCCAGAAATCCGAAGTCCCGGTTCTCATGCTCACCGCCCGCGGCGAGGATGTCGACCGCATCGTCGGCCTGGAACTTGGCGCCGACGATTACCTTGCCAAGCCTTTCAACCCGCGCGAACTCGCCGCCCGCATCCGCGCCATCCTGCGCCGCTATGAGCCCCGTTCCGCCGCGCCGGCCAACCGCATCGAGACCAACGGCATCTCGCTCGACCCCGGCGCCCGCGAAGTCTTCGCCCACGGCAAGCGGGTCGAACTGACCACCTTCGAATTCGATATCCTCGAAATGCTCATGCGCTCCGCCGGCCGCGTGCTTTCCCGCGACGCCCTCATGGAGAATCTCTATAACCGCAAAGCCACACCCTTCGATCGCTCCATCGACATGCACATCAGCCACCTGCGCAAGAAGCTGGAGTGCGGCGACGATCTCATCAAAACCATCCGCGGCGTCGGCTACCAGTTCTGCCGCACGCCCGAGGACGCCGTCACCGAATGAACTCCCTCTTCGCCAAAATCCTGCTCTGGTTCTGGTTCGCCCTCGCCATCACGGTAGTCGGCTCGGCCTTCATCTCCGCCTTCAACGTGAATGAAAACGATAGCGACGAGCGCGCGCCCGTCGCCCGGCTGGTGCGCTTCGAGTTGGAAGAAGCCACCAGCGCTTACGAGATCGGCGGGCGCCCCGCGCTGCAGAGCTTCCTCGATACCCTGCATCGTGTGTATGACGCCCGCGGCGTCCTCACCGACGAAAACGGCCGCGACCTGCTCAGCAATGAAGACCGCTCCGACCTGATCCGCCACGCCCAACGCCGCGTGCTCTACCAAGTCTTCCGTACCGGCGATTCCACCGTCGCCCGGACCTCCGATGACGGCCGCTACTGGTTCTTCTTCATCGTGCCGCGCGCCCACGTCGGCTCCTGGTTCCTGCAGCCGGAACACCTCTTCGTCATGGCCGCCGCCATCGGGCTCTGCTACTGGCTGGCTTTGTACCTCACCCGCCCGGTCCGCAAACTCCAGAAGGCCGTGGAACGCTTCGGCCGCGGCGATCTCTCCGCGCGCGCCGAAAGCGTGCGCCGCGACGAACTCGGCCAGCTCGCCCGCACCTTCGACCGCATGGCCGACCGCATCGAAACCCTGCTCGCCGCCGAACGCCGCCTCCTGCTGGACATCTCCCACGAACTCCGGTCTCCGCTCGCCCGCCTCGGAGTGGCCATCGAACTGGCCCGCTCCGGCGACGCTACGGATAGCGCGCTCAACCGAATCCAGAAGGAATCCGACCGCCTCAACTCGCTGGTCGGCCAGCTGCTTCAGGTCACGCGCGCCGAGGGCGACCCCGCCTCGCTGCACCGCGACCTGGTGCGCCTCGACCAACTGGTTCAGCAACTCGTCGAGGATTCCGCCATCGAAGCCGCCGCCCACGGATGCAGCATCCTTTACCAGAGCGGCCAGCCGGTCACCATCGCCGGCGATCCCGAACTCCTCCGCCGCGCCGTGGAGAATGTCCTGCGCAACGCCATCCGCTATGCGCCGCGCGATACCACCGTCGAAGTCAGGCTGTCGCGCAGCGACTCTGGCGCCGTCGTCGCGATCCGCGATCATGGCCCTGGAGTCCCGGAAGATGCGCTGCCG